>NZ_CP071517.1:3715000-3947892 GCF_016613475.2 Lysobacter arenosi | reverse complement strand
GCATCGGTCCGGCCAGCCGGAGCGCCAGCCAATGCCAGCCCACTTGAGTCGCCGCGACTTCCTCAAATGCTCCGTCGTCGCGGGCATCAGCGTGTATATCGCCGCACCGGGCAGTGCCGCGCTGGCGGCGCTGTTCGAGAAGGAGCGGAACCGGCCACTGCCGTGGGATCCGGGCACCGGCAAGATCCGTTACCGCACCGATGCCACCGCCAAGGTCACCGGCGAGAAGGTCTTCAGCTTCGACATGCGCGGCCGCGACCTGCCCGGCTGGCCGGACCAGCAGGCACACGCGATGCTGCTGCGCGTCACCCATGCCGACCGCGCCTATGCCGGCTTCGACCTGTCGATCCTCGGCGATGCGCTGCGGCCCGACCGCATCGTCACCGCCGCCGACCTGCAACGCGACGGCGTGCAGTTCCCGCAGTTCTACGGCGAAGACATGCTGCTGCCCGAAGGCAAGACGCCGGCCTACCTTGGTCACGCGGTGGCGCTGCTGGTCTGGCACGACTTCCCGCGCTTTCGCGCCGCCAAGACCGCACTGAAGTTCCGCGACGACATCATCCGCTACGGCGCCGTCACCGGCCCGCTGGAGCGCGACCCCTGGGCCGCATTCCGTTACGTGCGCGTGGGTGGCGCGACGGCATTCGACGACGATGCCTATTCCAGCCTCAAGGACACGCCGCTGTTCCCGACCGCCTACAGCAAGAAGCGGCCACAGTGGCCGCAGGCCAATCCGCGCGGTGGCCTGGACGCGCAGGGTGCCGCGCACGCAGCCGCGATTGCCGCGGCCCTGGACGCGCCTGGTGCTGACCAGCTGGTGTTGCAGCGGGAATACTTCTCGCAGTCGATCGACACCGCCGCGCTCGAACTCGACAACGGCAACGCCTGGTTCGATGCCGCCACTGCGACCTTGCATCTGGTGGTCGCCACGCAGTCGCCACAGGAGATCGCAGCCGACGGTCCGCGCATGCTCGCCGCGAGCGCGCTGGGCGTGAAGAACCTGGTCCTGCATCCCTGCTACACGGTCGGCTACGGCTCCAAGGACCACAACCCGTTCCCGTTCTACGCACTGATGGCAGGGCTGTACGGCGATGGCAGGCCGGTGCGACTGGCGAACGACCGCTACGAGCAGTTCCAGGCCAGCCTGAAGCGGCACAGTTTCCGCATCCGCTATCGCATCGCGGTCGACCGCAAGACCGGGAAGTTCGGCATCTTCCAGGGCGACATGGTCGGCGATGGCGGCGGTCGCCAGAACTTCTCGCCGTCGGTGTGCCTGGTCGCGGCGACGGCGGCGCAATCGATCTATTACTTCCCGCAAAGCGACCTGGCCAGCACCGTGATCGCCTCGCGCGCGCTCGATGCGGGATCGGCGCGCGGCTACGGCACGTTGCAGAGCATGGGCGCGACCGAGATGCTGGTCGACGAGGTCGCGGCCGAGCTCAAGCTCGACCCGATCGAGCTGCGTCAGCGCAACGTCTTCACCTCGGGCATGAAGAACACCCAGGGCGCCATCCCCGGCGGCGCGCAGCGTGCCGACGAAGTGCTGGCGCGTTGCCGCGCGCATCCGCTATGGCGCAATCGCGACAAACGCAAGCGCGAGTACGAAGCCTCGCATCCGGGCAAGCATTACGGCGTCGGCTTTGGCTGCGTGCAGAAGGATTTCGGCACCGGTGCCGAGGCCGCGTTCGTCGAGGTGGCACTCGCGCCCGACGGCCGCCTGCTGCTGCGCCATATCGGTGTCGACATGGGCACCGGCATGGCCACCAGCCAGTCCGCCTTGTGCATCCCGTGGCTGGGCAAGCCGGCCGACGACGTGCGCACCGGCGAGACCGAATGGCCGGAGCTGCCGATGATCGCCACCGGCGATCCGTGGCTGATGCAGCAGTCCGAGCAGGACCGCAACGTCGGCAATCCGCGCTGGACACCGAACCTGGTCAGTCCCAGCAGCGCCAGCAACTCGGCCTACTTCTTCGGCCATGCCACGCGCGAAGCAGCGCGACTGTTGTTCACGCAGGGCCTGTGGCCGGCGGCGAAGGCGATCTGGACCGAGGGATTCGGCGGCGGCCAGCTGGCGCCGCTGTCGGTTCGGCGCGAGGACGCGCACTGGGTCGATGGCCGGCTCACCGCCGGCGGACTGGTCGGGCTGCCCTTGCAGAAGCTCGTCGCCAAGGCCTACGAACTGGGCCTGGCCACCGGCGCGATCGTGCACACGTTCAATCGCTGGCAATGGGCGGAGGCGGAGTTCCCGCTCGAAGGCGAAGACGCGCGACTGCCGCTGGACGCGATCGCACTGCGCTGGGGCGCGGATGGCAGCAGCGGCAAGGGAACCCCGACCGCCAATGGCTATCGCATGATCGAACGCACACGTGCCCACTACCCGCCGACCCAGCGCAATAACGCCGGCGTCGTCTACTACAGCGCCATCGGCACGATCGCGGAGGTGGCGGTGGACACCGCCAGCGGCAAGGTCGCGCTGCTCAACCACCACTCCGTGCTCGAGTGCGGCAACGCAATCGTGCCGGAACTGGTCTCCGGGCAACTCCAGGGCGGCCTGGCGATGGGCATCGGTCACGCCCTGCACGAGTACCTGCCGTTGTACGAAGACGGCCCCGGTAACGGCACGTGGAACTTCAACCGCTACACGCTGCCACGTGCGGCCGACGTCGCGGTGTGGAAGCAGACCGGCGAAGTGCTGCCTGCACTGTCTGCCAGCGATCCACCCAAAGGCATGGCCGAGGTGGTGATGATCGCGGTGGTGCCGGCGATCGTGAACGCCATCGCCCACGCCACCGGTTTGCGCTTTCGCGAACTGCCAGTGACCGCGGAAAAGGTCCGTACCGCATTGAGCACGGGACGCGTGCAGGAGCAGACGGCATGAGCACGCTTCCAGGCAAGCTGCGGCCGCTGTCATTGCAGATCAACGGCGTCAGGCACGGTCCGATCCAGGTGCCCGAGGACATGATGCTGCTCGATGTCCTGCACGAATACCTGGGCCTGACCGGCACGCGCCTGGGCTGCGGCGAGGGCGTGTGCCGCGCCTGCACGGTGATCGTCGACGACGAACGCGGCCCGCGCGAAGTGCGCAGCTGCATCACCGGCGCTCACTATTTCGAAGGCAAGCGCATCCGCACTGTCGAAGGCCATGCCAGGCGCGATGCGGCGGGCACGATCGTCGAGCTGTCGCCGGTGCAGCAGGCCTTCCTCGACCATTTCAGTTTCCAGTGTGGCTATTGCACGCCGGGCTTCGTCAATGCCGCCACCGTGCTGCTGGAGCGTCTGCGCAAATCGCCGATCAAGGCCGACCAGGTCGAAGACACCATCAGCGAGGCGTTGAACCCGCACCTGTGCCGCTGCACCGGCTACGTGCGCTATTACCAAGCGGTGAAGGCGGTGGTGCTGGCCACGCCGGGACTGGTCAGCGATGGCAATGAGCGCGGCAACAAGGAGCGTGCGCCATGACCCGCGTCGGCTGGAGGCGCATCGTCGCCTGGCTGCTACTGATCTTCCTGGCCGTGCTGCTGATCGGCTGGATCTCGCGCTGGTGGTCCAATCGCGGCCCGTTGCAGAAGGTCGTTGCCACTCCAGAGCAGATCGAGCGCGGCCGCTACCTGGCCGACGCTGCCGACTGCGCCGGTTGCCATACCGCGTACGACGGTGCCCCGCTGGCAGGTGGACTGCCGCTGCACACGCCATTCGGAACCATCCACGGCACCAACATCACGCCCGACGCCGAGCATGGCATCGGCCGTTACACCGCCGACGATTTCTTCCACGCACTGACCCATGGCGAAGCGCGCGACGGCCACCAGTTGTATCCGGCGATGCCCTACGTGTCGTACCGCACGATCACGCGCGCCGACAGCGACGCGATCTACGCCTTCGTGATGAACCAGCCGGCGATGAACGTACCCAACCGCAAGAACGGCGTTCACTTCCCCGCCAATATCCGCACCGCGCTTCACGGCTGGAACCTGCTGTTTGCCCGCCCCGAGGTCCGCTCCGCCTCGCAGGGCAGCAGTGCCGACTGGAAGCGCGGGCACTACCTGGTGGAGACGCTGGGCCACTGCGGCGAATGCCACAGTCCGCGCGGCAGCCTCGGTCAGATCGACCGCGACCGACCGCTCGCCGGCAGCAGCAAGCTAGGCCGCTTCGCCGCGCCCGACATCACCCCCGAGGGCCTGTCCGCGCGTGGCTGGGATGCGGCGTCGTTGCAGCAGTACGTGGCGACCGGCGTCAGCGCGCAGGCGGTGGCGTCGGACGAGATGCTGCGCGTGGTGAGCCTGTCGACCAGTCGCCTGCGCCGCGATGACATCCATGCGATCACGGTCTATCTGCTCGGCGACGCCCCGCTGCCGCCCAAGTCAGTGACCACTGCCGCGACCGCCGCGGGCCCGGGGCAGCGCCACTACCTGGACCTGTGCTCCGGTTGCCACGGCCGCGATGGCGAAGGCGTGCCCAACGTCGCCGTGAGCCTGCGTCGCAACACCGCCGTGCACGACAGCAATCCGCACAACCTGATCGTCGCGATCCTCGACGGATTGCCCGAGCACGACTTCCCCGGCCTGGCCCGCATGCAGGACATGCCGGGCTTCGGTGACGACCTCGACGATGCGCAGGTCGCCGAGCTCGCCACCTGGCTGCGACAACGGCAGGGCGGGCAGGCGAAGCCGGTCGATGCGGCAGCAGTTGCGGACTTGCGAGAGTAGAGCTGCGTGTCCGTTAGCGGAGCGCTTTGTCCGAACGTGATGAGCTACGACTTCCACGGCACGTGGGATCCGCAGACCAACCATCACTCGGCGCTGTTCGACTCGCCCAGCGATCCGTCCACGGGCGACCAGAAGTTCTACAACAGCAACGATGCGATCGAGGCGTTCCTGACCCGCGGCGTGCCGGCAGCCAAGCTCAACATCGGCATCGGCTTCTACGGTCGCGGCTGGACCAACTTGCCGAACGTCAACAATGGTCTGTACCAGAGTGGTAGCGCTGCGCCGGGCACGTATGAAGCCGGCAACGAGGACTACAAGGTGCTCAAGGACCGTCCGGGCACTATCTACACCGATGCCAATGCGCGTGCGACCTGGAAGTACGACGGCAACACGTTCTGGAGCTACGACACGCCGGCCATGGTCACCGAGAAGATGGGCTACGTGAAGGCACAGAACCTGGGTGGCGCGTTCTTCTGGGAATTCAGCGGCGACGATGCACAGGGCACGCTGGTGAACACCATCAGCAATGGCCTGAAGTAGACACCCTCTCCAGAACCCTCCTCGGGTTTTGACCCTCAGCGCCGATCGCATGGTCGGCGCTTTTTTTGCGCCAGTCCCCGGTCCGCTATAATTCGCCACCCCATGCGCGCCCCCGCCTTCCACCGTCGAATGAGCCTGCTGGCGCTGGCCGCCATGCTGATGCTCCTGCTCATGCCGACGGTCGGACGACTGCTGGCCGGCGCTTCCGGTGCCCGCGACGGCGGCGTCTGGACGCAGATGTGCACGATGGCCGGCCTGAAGCTGGTGAAGGTGTCGGCCGGAGACGCCAACCCCATCGATCCTGTCACGCCCAAACCCGGCGGCGACCTGCCGATGCAGGACTGCGCCTACTGCCCGGTGCTCAACACCCTGGTCGCGCTGGTGCTGTGCGTGGTCTTCGCCTGCGCCGCGACCGAGCGGCAACGGCAGACGCCACCCCGCCGCGCACCATTGCCCTGGGCACGCTGGCACCCCTGCGGATTGGGCTCGCGCGGGCCACCGCTCGCCCTCTGAACCACAAGACGCCTTCCTGATCCCTGCATGCGGCGATGCCGCGTGTTTCTTGTGCTTTGGAGTTTTCCATGTCTCCCCGATTCCGCTCGTCGCGCCTGTGCGCGGCGATCTCGACCGCGCTCGCCTGCGCACTCCCCCTCTTCGCCCATGCCGATGACGCCATGGGCGATGCCAACCGTGATGTCACGACACTCGATCGCATCGAGGTCGCCGCCACGGCCAACCCGCTCGATTCCTCCGCCGCCACCGGCACGCGCCTGAAACTGACCGTGCAGGAAACCCCTGCATCGATCACCGTCATCGACCTCTCGACCATGGACGACCGCGGCGTCCGCAACACCCAGGAAGCGCTCTTCGGCATTCCCGGGCTGGCGGTGGCCTCGCCGCCAGGCAACGGCAACGCCGTGACCTGGCGCGGATTCTCCGGCGCGCAGATCACCCAGCTGTTCAACGGAATCGGTGTGCAGTACGACGCGATCGCCGCGCGCCCGGTCGACGGCTGGATCTACGAGCGCGTCGAGGCCATCGGCGGCCCGTCGAGTTTCCTCTACGGCGCCGGCGCGGTGGGCGGCTCGATCAACTACGTCAGCAAGGTCGCCCGGCTCGACCGCGACAGCACGCAGCTGCTCGCCACCGCCGGTTCCTTCGGCAGCGCCGTGATCGCCGCTGGATCCAACCAGCGCATCGGTGGCGACAGTGCCCACAACGCCATCCGTGCCGACGCGGCGTGGTCGCACAGCGATGGCTGGGCCGATCGCAACCGGCGCGAGGCGGCCACGCTGGCGCTGTCGTGGCTCGACCAGATCAGCGACACCCTCAGCCACACCCTCGCGCTGGAGTACCAGGACGAAGACAGTGATCGACCGTACTGGGGCACGCCGGCCTACCGCGAAGATGGCCGCCTGCGCGTCCTCGATGCGACCCGCACCAGCAACTACAACGTCGCCGACGGCCACTACGGCCAGCAGGTGCTGTGGGCGCGCTCACTGCTGGAATGGCAGGTGTCGGAACGCACCCAGCTGCGCAACACGCTCTATCACTACGACGCGTTGCGCGATTACCGCAACGTCGAGTCGTATCGGCTCACGCCCGACCGCCAGGGCGTGATCCGCTCCAGCGCCCTGTTGCAACGACACGACCAGCAACTGTTCGGCGACCGCATCGAGTGGTCGCACGACGGCACGCTGGCAACGCTGCCGACGCAGTGGAGCGCCGGCATCGACGCCAGCTACAACCGCCAGACGCGCTTCCCGCTGTCGCTGTCGGGCGTCGTCGACACGGTGCCGATCGATGCGGTCACGCCTGGCAGTTTCTTCGACGTGCCAGGCGCCGAGCAGGTCTATCGCCCGGACCGCACCAACCGGCTGCACACGCAGGCGCTGTTCGTCGAGAACCTGACACGCCTGGGTCCGCAACTGTCGCTCCTGACCGGCCTGCGCCACGACTGGATCGACCTGGACGTCGTCAACCATCGCGCGATCAATGCGACCAACCCCGCGCGCTTCCAGCACGACTACTCGCCGACCACCGGACGCGTTGCGCTGGACTATGCATGGACGCCGATCGTCAGCACCTATATGCAGGTCGCCACTTCCGCCGACCCGCCCGCGGGCATCCTGTCCACGGCCAACTTCGCGACCCTGCGCGATTTCGACCTGAGCACCGGCCGGCAGGAGGAAATTGGCGCCAAGTTCCAGTCCACCGATGCCCGCAATTACGCCACGCTGGCCGCGTACCGGATCGTGCGCGAGAACCTCGCGATCACCGATCCTGCCAACCCCGGGCAGACGCTGCCGGTGGGCCAGCAATCCTCGCGTGGTGTCGAACTGGCCTTCGGTCTGAAGCCGCTGCGGGATCTGTCGATCGAGGGCAACCTGGCCTGGGTCGACGCCACGCTCGACGACTTCTACGAGAACGTCGGCGGCGTATCGGTGTCGCGCGCCGGCAATCGTCCGACCAATACGCCGTCGTGGATCGCCAACCTGTGGCTGGACTACGCGTTCGCGCCGAAATGGACGACCGGCATCGACCTGCGCGCGCTCTCGTCGCGCTGCGCCGACTCGGCGAATACGACCAAGGCGGCGGGATACGGGGTATTCGGTGCGCACCTGCGCTGGCAGCTGGATCCGGCCACCAGCCTGACCGTGCGTGGGCGCAACCTGGGCGACCGGGACTTCATCGCCTACGCGATCAGCAACGACATGGCCTATCTCGGCGAGCCGCGCTCGTGGGAACTGGAACTGCGCAAGGAGTTCTGAGTCGCGATGCCCGGGGCAGACCTGCTGCCCCGGGCCAGCAAAGCGATGGTTGTTACTTCTTCAGCGCCTTGACGGCGTCGAGGGTTTCCTTGACGTGCATGTTCGGCTTCAGCTCCGAATAGGCATGCACGATCGTGCCCTGCTGCGAGATCACGTAGGACGTGCGATCGGACCATTCCGGCTTCTGCGCCAGGATCGCGTCGTACTGCTTGGCGATCTTGGCGCCGTTGTCGGCGGCGACCGGGAACTTGCCGCCGCAATGCTCGGTTTCCTTCGAGAAGGCGGCCAGCTCGCTGGTGTTGCCAGCGGTGATGCCGATCAGGGTCGCGCCCTGCTTCTTGAATTCGCCGGCGGCCTCGGAGAACAGGTGCGCCTCGAGGTTGCAGCCCGGCGTGTGCGCGGCCGGGAAAAAGTAGACGACGACCGGACCCTTCTTGAGGGCGTCGGCGAGCTTGAAGGTGAAGGGCTCGCCGGCGAGGTAAGCCGGCGCGGTGAAATCGGGAGCCTTGGCGCCGGCCTTGAGCGCGGCGTAGGTCGGTGCGGCAAAAGCGACGGCGGCGAAGAAGCCGGCGGCGGAGAGCTTGAGCAGGGAGTTCATGGCGGGCGTCCGGGTGGCGGGTGCGGAATACGATAAGGCCCCGCAGGTTAAAAAGCCCTCGCCGCCGATGTGGCGTTGGCCCCACAACCCCTCCCCCGCACGCGGGAGAGGGGCGGATGCCGGCCTTACTTGAGCTTGATCGCGACCAGCGTGCCGTTGCTGCTGGTTGCGCCGCTGGAGATGTACAGCGTGCGATTTGCCGAGATCGCCAGCATGCCCGGAACCGGATAGCGCCAGACCGGTTTGTGCGTGGCGAGGTCGATCGCATAGACCGCCACATTGGTGCTGACGAACAGCAGGTTGCGGGTCACGATGATGTTGCGGTGGAACTCGGTGTCGCCCTGGTCGGGCATGGGCGACCAGCTCCACAGGATCCGGCCGGTGGCTTCGTCTATCGCATCCAGATAGTTGGGCCGGTTGCGGGCGGCGTAGATGACACCCTTGGCGACGGCGGGATGGGTCAGGTACGCGTCCCGGGTGGCCCATTCCCATGCCTTCGTGCCGATGTTGAAGCTGGACAGCACGCGTTGATCGTAGTGCTCCCCGCTCGGGAAGCCCGTTCCGCTGAATGCCGAGCCGGCGAAGGCGATCACGTTGTTGCGCCCGCCCAGCATCGGCGAGCCGTGATAGGAGTATCCGCTGGACGTTGCGAACGGATCGGTGATGTTGGCGACGGCCTGGCCCGTCATGCGGTTCCAGATCACCAGCGACGCACCGGAGTGGTAGTACGCGTTGTCTGCGTCGATGGCCGGCGTCGACATGTCGTCGCCGCCGCCGCTGTTGCCCATCCACAGGCGGGTGCCGTCCATCCGGTCGTAGGCGTAGACGGATCCGCCGTAGTAGCCGCCGTTCACGTAGACCTGTCCGTCGTAGGCGGTCGGCGCGAGCACCGCCGGCCATTGGCCGTCGAACGTCGACTTGAACTTGAACGTGCCGTCGGCCGCATCGAACGACCACAGGTACGTGTCCTGGTGCCCGGTCGTGGCGATGTAGATGCGTCCGTCATGGTAGGCGGGCGGGTTCAGTCCTGGCTGGACACCGAACGACACGTTCCAGCGCAGCTGCCCGGTGGATTCGTTCAGCGAAAACATCCTGCCCTCGGTGAAATAGGCCCCGGTGCTGACATAGACCGAACCGTTGCTGGTGGCGACGGCATTGATGTTGTTGAACTGCCCGGAGGCCGGCACGTACTTCCATTCCCAGGCCTTGGCGAACTTCGATGGATCCAGGGTGATCGGCACGTAGCCGTCGTGCGCGGCATTGCGCTGGTGCGTCTCCCACTCGTCGATGCGCATGAACTGCAACTGGTAGCCGATGGACGCGATGGCGTCCTTGTAGGGCTGGGTGCACATCGTGTCGCGGCAGGCACGGACCGTGAGCAGGCCGTTGCGCGGCCCTGCCGGCAGTCCCTCCACCAGGCCCAGCGGGAAATCGAACGTGTTGCCCCCCACCATCGCCAGTTGCGGCGCCGGCGTTGCGAACGTGCCGGCGTTGTCGCTGACCTGCAGGTAGACCTTGTTCGTGCCCAGGTGCGTCGTGGTCCAGGTGCCGCTGACCGCGGTCCGGAAGTTGTCACCAAGGTCCACGGACTCGACGAGCGCCGGAGAAGTGATGACCACGCCGATCGACGGTTCAAACACCTGCAACTGGTAGCCGACCGTCGCCGAGGCGTTGCTGTAAGGCTGCGCGCACTGCGCGTCCTTGCACGCCCTTACGGTGAGGGTGCCGGTGCGGTTTCCAGGCGTCACGCCGCTGGACAGCGGAAGGGTGTAGTTGAAGCCGCTGACGTCGGCGACCTGGGCGCCGGGCGTCGTGAACGTACCGGCGCTGTCGCTGACCTGCAGGTAGACCTGGTTCGCGCCGAGGTTGTTGCCGACCCAGTTGCCGCCGACCGAGGCCCTGAAGTCATCGCCGAGAATGACGTCTCCCGAAGTGGCCGGTGTGCTGATGGAGACCGAGACGGTCGCGGCCGGTGCGGGTGCCGGTGCAGGTGTAGAAGGCGTAGGTGCTGCTTTCGCCTTGCCTCCGCCTTTGCCGCCACAACCCCCGACCGCCAGAATCGCACACGCCAATGCCAACGCCTGAATCGCCTTCATCCCTATCCCCTTGATGGCTTCCGATATGCGCCCGCTCCGTCCCCACGGAGTAGACCCGGCGGCAAGTCTATCGGAAGGGGTATGGCCCGCAATGCGACAAAGCCGCCCCCAAAAATCGGACTCGGATCACCATTCCGGCAGCTGTTGGCAGGGCCGGATCGGGGCCGGCGGAAAGCTGCCCTGACCCCGGTTCTTGAGCCTCGTTGTCGCCTCAGCGGTGGGACAGGCGCAGTGCGTCGTCCAGCAGGCCAGCGGCAGTGACTTCGGCACCGGCACCCGGCCCCTGGATCACCAGCGGTTGGCTGCTGTAGCGATCGGACCAGATCGCCACGCGGTTGTCGGTGCCGGCGCCACCGGCCAGCGGATGGTCGGCCGGCAATGACTCCAGGCCGACGCGGGCAACGCCGTCCTGCAGGCGGGCAATGAAGCGCAGCTTCTCGTGGCGCTTGTAGGCGCTGGCGTATCGATCGCGCAGCGGCGCATCGAGCGCCGGCAACGCCGCGTCCAGGGCCTCCCGTGACAGGATGGCCAGTTCCGGCGGCACCAGCGAAGTGACTTCGACATCGCAGGCATCGAGCTCGACGCCGGCACTGCGCGCAAGGATCAGCAACTTGCGACGCACGTCTTCGCCAGAGAGGTCATCGCGCGGATCCGGCTCGGTGTAGCCGGCATCACGTGCCTGCCGCACTAGCGCCGAAAACGGCCGCATGCCGTCGTAATGGTTGAACAGCCAGGCCAGCGATCCCGACAGCACGCCGGCGATGGCGTGGATGCGATCGCCACCGGCCTGCAACTCGCGCAGCGAGCGCAGCAGCGGCAGGCCCGCACCGACGGTGGCGCTGTCGCCATAACCGGCACTTCCGATCGCCGCGGCGGTGCGGATCGAACGCCAGCGCGAAAGCGACGTGCCCTGCCCGATCTTGCAGGCAGTGACGACGTGGATGCCCTGCTGCAACCAGTGCGCATGACGCTCGGCCACCAACTCGCTGGCCGTCGCATCGATGACGACGCGGGCACCCTCGCCTTTCAGCGCGGCATCGATTGTCTCGAGCGAGCTGCGTTGCGGTGCCAGCGCCAGCCGCTGCGCGGCCTCGGCAGGCGCCAGCCCGGAACGGTCGCTGGCCGACTTGCGCGAGTTGGCCACGTGCACCAGCTGCAGCCGCTGGCCGAGGCTGTTGCCCTGCCACGCTGCCAGTCGCGCCAGCACCGCGCTGCCTACGGTGCCGGTGCCGAGCAAGGCCACGCGTGCCGGCGCATGGCGCGTTTGCGCGACGACGGCGCGTGCGACGTCCAGCGCGGCCGCACTCATCGTTTGACGCGCTCGGCGGTGGCCACGGCGAGTTCGGCGCGGGCAAGCGCCGCCTCGATGTCGGCGACCAGGTCGTCGGCATGCTCGATGCCGACCGACAGGCGCAACAGACCGTCGCCGATACCGGCAGCAGCGCGCGCCTCGGCCGACATCGCCGCGTGCGTCATCGTCGCCGGGTGGGCGATCAGACTTTCGACGCCACCCAGTGATTCGGCCAGCGTGAAGCACTCGAGTCCATCGACGAAAGCGCGCACGGCTTCCTCGCCACCTTCGAGTTCGACACTGAGCATCGCGCCGAAACCAAGCTGCTGGCGCGCCGCCAAGGCGTGGCCCGGATGCGACTCCAGGCCCGGGTAATGCACGGTGCGCACCGCCGGATGGCCGTCGAGCAGCGCCACCACCGCCTCGGTGTTCTCCTGGTGAACGCGCAGGCGTGCATCCAGCGTGCGCAGGCCGCGCAAGGTCAGGAAGCTGTCGAACGGCGAGCCGGTCAGGCCCAGCGCGTTCGCCCACCACACCAGCTGCTGGTGGTGTTCGGCATCGCGCGCAACCACGGCACCGCCGACCACGTCGCTGTGACCGTTGATGTACTTGGTGGTGGAATGCAGGACGAAGTCGGCACCGAACTGCAGCGGCTGCTGCAGTGCCGGCGACAGGAAGGTGTTGTCGACCACGGTCAGCGCGCCCTTGGCCTGCGCGGCCTCGATGACGAAGCGCAGGTCGGTGATGCGCAGCAGCGGGTTCGACGGCGTCTCGATCCAGACCACGGTCGGGTCGGTGGCGAGCGCATCGGTCAGCGACCGCGGGTCGGTGAGGTCGGCGGTGATCAGCTCGAATGCACCCTTGGCGGCGAGTGCATTGAACAGGCGCCAGCTGCCGCCGTAGCCGTCGTGCGGCACCACCAGGCGATCACCCGGCTTGAGCAGCGCGTGCAGCAACAGCGTGATCGCGCCCATGCCGGTGGCGGTGACGACGCCACCGGCGCCGCCTTCCAGTTCGCTCAGCGCGTCGGCGAGCAGGTCGCGGGTCGGGTTGCCACTGCGCGTGTAGTCGTACTGACGCTTCTGGTTGAAGCCGGCGAAGCTGAAGTTCGACGACAGCACGATGGGAGGAGTGACCGCGCCGAATGCCGGGTCGCGATCGATGCCGGCGCGGACGGCGGCGGTACAGCGGCTGCGCGTGCTCATGCCAGCACCTCCGCGCGCGCATCGGCAACGCAGTCTTCCAGCGCCTCGCGCAGGACCGCGGCGACTTCGGCCTCTTCCTTCAGGAAGGCATCGTGACCGTACAGCGAACGCAGCACGCGCAGGCGAGTCTCGCCGCGCAGGCGCTCGACCAGATCGTAGGCATCCGACAGCGGCACCAGCCGGTCCTCGGCGACCGCGATGACCGTCACCGGCAGGCGGATCGCACCGGGGTCGAGCGCTTGCAGGTCGATCGACTCGGACAGGCGCAGGTAGGCGGTCGGCGAGGTGCGCTCGACGTACGTCGCACCGCAATGATCGAGATAGTCCTCGGCACCCACGCGCACGCGGCCGTCGCTGACCTGGGCGGCGTCGAAACGGGCGGCGAATTCCTCCGGGGTGCGGTAGCTCAGGATCGCCAGCTGGCGAGCCAGCGCCAGGCCGTGGGTCTCGTCGCACTGCAGCGCGCCCAGCGCGACGGCGCGGCGCTGCAATGCGCGCCAGGCACTGGCGTAGGGATGGGCGCGGTGCACGCCGCTGATCGCGACGAGCTGCTGCAGGCGCTCGCCGTGACGCGCGGCGAACTGCAGACCGACCATGGCGCCATAGGAGCAGCCGACGAAGGCCTGCAGGCGATCGATGTCGAGCACGTCGAGCAGCGCGGCGATCGCATCGGCCTGGTCGGCCGGATCGATCGGTGCATCGAGGCTGCCATCGGCGCCGAGCCAGTCGAAGGCGACCACGCAGTGCTGGCGCGGATCGATCGTGCGACCCTCGCCGACCTGGCCCTGCCACCAGCCGGCTTCGCCGAATGCCGCGGTCGCGGTGACATGCCGGTGCGCGGAGATGCCACCGGCGACGAACACCGCCGGCAGCGCGCGGTCACCGACGATCTCGTAGCGCAGGGTGAGGCGCTGGCGGCCGGCATGGCGCAACGGCAGTTCGATCGTGCACTCGCCACGCTCGGCAGCAACGGTGGGGGCAATCGCTCCCTTGACCCAGGCAGCGGCATGGGCGATGGCATCCAGCGTCGCCGCGGTGTCGTGTTCGTGGGTGGTGGTGGGGGCGTTGGCGAGACTCATGGCGGGCATCCGAAGTGACGGGGCCATCGAGCCTGCGAGTCGCGAAGCGCCCCGGCCATCGATCGGCGGGGCGCACTCACAACCATCTTCCGACCGGCGCGGACGCCTGTCGCAGGAATTGGCACCTTCACCTCACTGTCCCTGCGCGTGCGGGGATGGTGGGTTGGGTTGCCCCGGCTTCAAAGGGCCTGTCCCTCTGCCGGTCTCGATGGATGGCCGCAGTCTGCCAGCCCCCGTCGGCGCCTGTCAATCGCTCTATCCGCATATAGCGATTTATTATTTCGGTCACGTCTTGGCGCCACATTGTTAAGGCCACGCGAATACACTTCGTCCATGACTCCACGCCTCCTTCCCCCCGTCGCCACTGCTGTGTTGCTGGCGACCGTGATGTGCGCCTGCACGACCACGCCGCCCGCCGCCACGCCTGCCCAGACGGCAACGCCCCCTGCCGGCGCCCCGACGACGCTGACGGTGCCCGAGCGCTATGTCTCTGCTGAAAGCCCGCAGGACGAGCTCGATTCGCTGACCACCTGGACCAGCGAAGAGGGCCGCACCCTGCTGATCGCCTCGGCCAAGTCGACCCACCGCCTGGTGGTGTTCGATGCCGACACCGGCAAGCGCCTGCGCGAGGTCGGCGGCGAAGGCCAGGCCGCGGGCGAGTTCAACCGCCCCAACGGCGTCGCCGTCTATGGCGACTATCTGTTCGTGGTCGAGCGCGACAACCACCGCGTGCAGGTCTTCACCCTGCCCGACTTCAAGCCGCTGGGAACCTTCGGCGACAGGGAACTGCGCAGTCCCTACGGCCTGTGGCTGACCGAGACCGAGCCGGGTGAGCTGGAGGTCTACGTCACCGACAGCTTCATGTACGGCAAGAAGTTCGACGAAGTGCCGCCGCTGGCCGAGCTCGACCAGCGCGTGCGTCGCTACCGCGTGCAGTTCGACCAGAACGGACGCCTGCGCAGCAGCTACGGCGGCTCCTTCGGCGATACCACGCAGGCCGCCGGCCTGCGCATGGTGGAGTCGATCGCCGGCGATCCGGACAACGATCGCCTGCTGGTTGCCGATGAAGACCGTCGCCACGAATCGACCCTGCGCGAGTACAGCTTCAGCGGCAAGTACACCGGCCGCAGCCTGCCGCAGGACAGTTTCGCCGCCGAAGCCGAAGGCGTGGCCTTGTGGACCTGCGCGAACGGTGGTGGCTACTGGATCGCGGTCGACCAGCTGGCGCCGCTGACGGTGTTCCACCTGTTCGACCGCGCGACGCTGGCGCCGCGCGGCAGCTTCGAGGGCGAGGTCACCGCGCATACCGACGGCGTCGCCCTGCACGCTGCCTCCACTGCGGCATTCCCCGATGGCGCGCTGTTCGCCGTTCACGACGACAAGTCGGTGACGGCTTTCGACCTGTCCGAGGTCGTGCGCGTGCTGGGTCTGTCGGCGGACTGCACCCGCTAGCGCGATGGCAACCAGGCGCCACCTGGCAGCAGTGATCCTCGGCAGCGCGGCGCTGCTGCTGGCGTTCGGCGCGGGCGCGGCCAAGGTGTACCGCTGGACCGATCGCAGCGGCATCACCCACTACGGCGATCACGTCCCCGACGCACCGCCGTCGCAGGTGCGCACGATTCCGGTGTACACCGAGCCGAGCGCGATCGCGCGCCTGCGCATCGAGAACGACGGCGACCGCTTCCTCGCGTTTGCCGACAACCGGCTGTCGGGTCCGATCGAAGTGCAACTGGACTTCAGCCGCAGCGACAACGTGATCGGCCGGCCGTTGCTGCCGGCACGCGCCACTGTCGCCGCGCGCGGCAGTGCGCTGGTGGCGGTGCTGGAATCGGCCGACCCCGAACGCGGCTTCGATTTCGAACTGAACATGGAGAGCCTGCCCGGCGATCCCGACGCGCGCCCGCGCGATGTCGACTACCTGCTGCCGTTGCAGCAGGCGGCGTTCCGCATCGACCAGGGCTACGGCGGGCACTTCAGCCACAACGACGGGCAAAGCCGCTACGCGGTCGACTTCGCCGCCGACATCGGCACGCCGGTGCTGGCCGCGCGCGAGGGCGTGGTGATGCAGGTCGAGTCGGACTTCGACAAGGCCGGCCTCAACCGCGAGAAGTACGGCGGTCGCGCCAACTTCGTCCGCATCCTGCACGACGACGGCAGCATGACCCTGTACGGCCACCTCAAGGCCGACGACGGCGTGCTGGTGCGGGTCGGCCAGCGTGTCCGCGCCGGCCAGCAGATCGGGCTGTCGGGCAATACCGGCTTCACCACCGGCCCGCACCTGCACTTCGCGGTGCAGGTGAACCGGGGCATGCGCCTGGAGTCGATCCCGTTCAGGATGCGCGGTCCGGCCGGGCCGCTGCGGATTTCCGGGGGCCGGGGCGGCCTGTAGGCGCGTATACAGGCCGTATAATCGGCCCCCTCACCCGCTTCCCGACTCGCGGACCGGTCGCCCGACCCGCCCGCTTAAGCCATGTCCGACGTTTCCCTCGAAGCCGCCCGCCGCCGCACGTTCGCGATCATTTCGCATCCCGACGCGGGCAAGACCACGCTGACCGAAAAGCTCCTGCTGTTCGGCGGTGCCATCCAGATGGCCGGCTCGGTCAAGGGCCGCAAGGCCGCGCGTCATGCGACCTCGGACTGGATGGCGCTGGAAAAGGAACGCGGCATCTCGGTGACCAGCTCGGTGATGCAGTTCCCCTACGAGGGCCGCATCGTCAACCTGCTCGACACCCCCGGCCACGCCGACTTCGGCGAGGACACCTACCGCGTGCTGACCGCGGTCGACTCGGCGCTGATGGTCATCGACGTCGCCAAGGGCGTCGAAGAGCGCACGATCAAGCTGATGGAGGTGTGCCGCCTGCGCGACACGCCGATCATGACCTTCATCAACAAGCTCGACCGCGAGGGCAAGAACCCGATCGACCTGCTCGATGAAGTCGAGTCGGTGCTGGGCATCCAGTGCGCGCCGATCACCTGGCCGATCGGCATGGGCCAGCGCCTGAAGGGCGTGGTCCACCTGGTCACCGGCGAGGTGCACCTGTACGAGCAGGGCCGCAACTTCACCCGCCAGGACTCGACGATCTTCACCTCGATCGACGACCCGGCGCTGGCCGAGCGCATCGGCGAGAACATGCTCAAGGAGCTGCGCGACGAACTCGAGCTGGTCGAAGGCGCGTCGCATCCGTTCGACCCGGCCAAGTACCTGTCGGGCGAGCAGACCCCGGTGTTCTTCGGTTCGGCGGTCAACAACTTCGGCGTGCAGCTGCTGCTGGATTTCTTCGTCGAGCACGCGCCCTCGCCCAAGCCGCGCGAAACCACCGGCCGCGAGGTCGGTGCCTACGAACCCAAGCTCACCGGCTTCGTGTTCAAGATCCAGGCCAACATGGACCCGCAGCACCGTGACCGCGTCGCTTTCATGCGCGTGTGCTCGGGCGCGTTCCATGCCGGCATGAAGGCCTTCCATGTGCGCACCGGCAAGGAGGTCAAGCTCGCCAACGCGCTGACCTTCATGGCCTCCGACCGCGAGATCGCCGAGAGTGCATTCCCCGGCGACGTGATCGGCATCCACAATCACGGCACGATCTCGATCGGCGACAGCTTCACCGAAGGCGAGGCGCTGAACTTCACCGGCATCCCCAACTTCGCCCCGGAACTGTTCCGCCGCGCGCGCCTGCGCGATCCGCTCAAGCTCAAGCAGCTGCAGAAGGGCCTGGCGCAGTTGTCGGAAGAAGGCGCCACCCAGTTCTTCCGTCCGCTGATGAGCAACGACCTCATCCTCGGTGCGGTCGGCGTGCTGCAGTTCGACGTGGTCGCCTACCGCCTCAAGGACGAGTACGGCGTAGATGCCAGCTTCGAGCAGGTCGCCGTTTCCACGGCGCGCTGGATCCGCTGCGACAACGACAAGAAGCTGGAAGAGTTCCGCGACAAGAACGCGATGAACCTCGCGATCGACGCGGCCGGGCAGTTGGTCTACCTCGCGCCTACGCGGGTGAACCTGCAGCTGGCGCAGGAGCGCGCGCCTGACGTGAAGTTCATGGCCACGCGCGAGCACGCGCACGCCACGGCGATCGACTGAGGTCACGCGGTGCCGGCCTGGGCAGCGTGGTTGCTGGCGTTCAACGCGGTGACCGTGCTCGTTTACGGCTACGACAAGGCCATCGCCGGCGGCCACCGCCGGCGCGTCCCCGAACGCACCCTGCTCGGCCTGGCACTCTGCGGCGGCACGCCCGGCGCACTGCTGGCGATGTGGCTGTTCCGCCACAAGACCGCCAAGCGCAGCTTTCGTAACGGGTTGGCACTGGTGATCGCGGTGCAGCTGATCGCGGCGATCGCGCTGGTCGCGCTCACGCGCTGACGGGGTACGGGCCTGGGTCCCGGCGTACGCCGGGACGACGGTGTCACTTCCGCGCCGGCAGCTTCCCCACCCAGTCCGGCGCCGGCTGGTCCAGGTCGAAGTACTCGAAGATCAGATGGATGCGGTCACTGGCGCCATTGTTCTCGACCGCATGCACGGCCATGTTGCTGACCTCGACCGCCTCGCCCTCCGCGAAGTGGTAGCCCACGCCATCGATGAAGAACGTCACCTGCTCGCTGGTCAGCAGCGGCACATGGATCTTGTGCGGCCACTTCGCCGCCGGATTGGCATCACGGTGCGGCTTGATCACCCCGCCCGGCGCCATCCGCGCCAGCATCACCCGCGGGAACTCGGCACGGGCGTAACCATACGGCGCCACCGCCTGCGCCATCACCGGCTCCAGCAGCTCGCGCCATTGCGCCCACAGCGGCCGGTCGTAGGACTTGCGCCAGTCCTGGAAATCGCTGACGAAGCGAAACACGATGTGGCGGGTGCGATCGAGTGCTTCGAAGCGGTTGGGCTTGTCGGCGTTCTCGGCATCCCATTCCGCTTCGGGAATGGCCAGCACCGCTTCGCGCAGACGCGCGACATCCACTTGGCCCAGCGCGCGCACCGACGTCGTCTTGCGCGGGTTGGGTTGGACATCCGACGGAGAAACGGCATGCGGCTGCATGGTCAGAACTCGTATCCGAACAGTTCCAGGTCACGCCGGTAGTACTCGGCGACGCCGTCGATCAGCGCCTGGTCATAGTAGTCCCGGTAGCTGCCGCGGCGCGAGCTGTTGACTTGGCCCAGCTGCGCCGAGGGAATGCCGATGCGCTCGCAGATGGCGTCGTATGAAGCCTGCATCTCCTCGACGCGACCGATCTGGTCGGCGAGCAGCTTGCCGTCGGCGCCGGTCACGAAGGTGTGCTGCGGCTGGAACAGGATGTGCTGGTCCGGTCGCGCCTGGAACAGGATGTAGCGCATGACCTGCTGCGGATTCTTCAGGAACGCGCCATCGGCGCGGGTCATGAACGCGCAGTAGGAAACGAAACGGTCGAAGGGATTGCGCACGAAGGCGAACTTGAAATAGCTCGCGAACGCTTCCTCGCCAAGGAACGGCCTGATCTGCTCGAGGGTGATGTGGCCGTGCTTGATCGCCGCCAGCTCCTCGAACGGGAACCGCTTGTTCACGAACAGGCCGACCTGCTCCAGGTCCTCCTCGCTCATGTGCTCGCGCAGGGCCTGCCGGACCGAATGGGTCCCGGTCTTGGGGATCGCGGCGAACACGAAGCGGTGCTGGTGGGAAATGATCATGCGGAGAGGTCCGGGCGTTGCCGCATGATAGTGGCAACCACGGCCCGCGTGGCCGCGGCCGGGACCGCCGTTTGCATACCCGGTCACGCCGCGCCCGCCGGCTCCCGAGCATTTGCTCCAACCTGCGCTAGGATGCTGAGGCCATGCCTACTGCACGCTCTGTCGAAGACGGCTCCGCTCCCGCCACGCGTGGCGGCAATTCGCTGCGCGAAGAGTTCTACAGCGCGCTGACCCACGGGCTCGGCGCCACTGCCGCACTTGCCGGTGGAGCAGTGCTCATCACCCTCGCCGCGTTGTTCGGCGACGGTTGGCAACTCGCCGGTGCGATCGTCTTCGGCATCAGCCTGTTGCTGCTCTATCTGGCCTCGACGCTGTATCACGCGATCCAGCATCCGGTCGCCAAGGCGCGGCTGAAGGTGTTCGACCACTGCGCGATCTACCTGCTGATCGCCGGCACCTACACGCCGTTCACGCTGATCGGCCTGCGCGGTCCGTGGGGCTGGAGCCTGTTCGCCGCGATCTGGGTGCTGGCGCTGGCCGGCGTGGTGTTCAAGCTGTTCTACACCGGCCGGTTCAAGCTGTTGTCGACCGGCATCTACATCGCCATGGGCTGGCTGGTGGTCGTCGCGATCGAACCGCTGCTCGGCGCGCTCGATGGCTGGACCATCGGCTGGCTGTTCGCCGGCGGGCTGTTCTACACATTGGGCACCGTGTTTTATCACCGGCCTTCATTGCCCTATTCGCACGCGATCTGGCACCTGTTCGTGGTCGCCGGCAGCGTCTGCCATTACGTCGCCGTGATGGCGCAGGTCGTCTCGCCCGGCCAGATGATGCCTGGCTGAACTGCTCACAGCGTATTCACTCCCGCTTGACCAGCCCCCATCGAAGGTGGGGTGAGTCCATGCCGGAGCGAACTGCGTGCCCCAAACGCCCGATCGCAACGACGCGGCCCGCGCCGATGTCGCGCGACCCTGGCCGCTACGCCATCCGCTGTGGACGGCGCTTGCAGTGCTCGCTCTGGTCATCGTGGTGCTTATCGCGATCTGGGACTGGAACTGGTTCCGCGGCCCGATCGAACGGCAGGTGCAAGCCCGCACCGGACGCGAATTCCATATCCGCGGCAATCTCGATGTCGACCTGGGCTGGACGCCGCGCATCAGCGCCGAATCGGTGAGCTTCGCCAACGCGCCGTGGTCGCGCCAGCCGATCATGGCCGACGCCCGTCGTGCCGAGTTGGACATCGCGCTGCGGCCGCTGCTGCGCGGCCAGGTGCTGTTGCCGCAGATCACCCTCGATCGTCCGCGCCTGCTGCTGGAAACCGACCCGAAGGGCGGCGCCGGCAACTGGATATTTGGCGAACCGGGCGAAACCGAGATGCAGTTCCGTCGGGTCAATATCGAGCAGGGGCAATTGCGCTTCCTCGACCGGCCCAAGCGCACCGACATCCGCATCGGCGTCAGCAGCTACGCCTCGCCCGACAACACCCCGATGGCGCCCGTCGCCGTCGTCGGCGGCGGACAATGGCGCGGCAGCGAGTTCCGCCTGCGCGGCAACGCCGCTTCGCCGTTGCTGCTGCGCGATCGCGATGCGCCCTACCGCATCGATGTGCGCGCATCGGCCGGCGCCACCCATGCCCATGCGCGCGGCACGCTGCTCGATCCCCTGCGCCTGCGCGGCTTCAACCTGCGCATGGCCTTGTCGGGACGCGACATGGCCGACCTCTACCCGCTGCTCGGGCTGGCCATCCCGCAGACCCCACCCTATTCGCTCGATGGCCAGTTCAGCCGCGAGGCCAATATCTGGCATTACCGCGACTTCACCGGCCGCATCGGCGACAGCGACATGCGTGGCGACGCTAGCGTCGAGACCGGTGGCAAGCGCCCCTACCTGCGCGCCGACCTGCGTTCGCAGCGCCTGGACTTCGATGACCTCGCCGGTTTCGTCGGCGGCACGCCGCAGGCCGGCCGTGGCGAGACGGCCAATCCCGAGCAGGAGGCGAAAGCCGCTGCTCGCGAGGCCAGCCCGCGCCTGATTCCCGACAAGCCCTACGAGCTCGACAAGCTGCGCGCGATGGATGCCGACGTGCGCCTGCGCGCATCGCACATCAACGCACCGCGCCTGCCGCTGGACGACATGGACGCGCACCTGCTCCTCGAAGGCGGGCTGCTGCGCATGCAGCCGCTCAACTTCGGCGTCGCCGACGGTGACATCCGTTCCAACATCCGCATGGACGCGCGCACCAACACCATCACCACCCGCGCCGACATCGATGCCGCGGGGCTCAACCTGGCCAAGCTGCTTCCGGAAGTGAAACTGGCGCAGAACGCGATCGGCAAGATCGGCGGCAAGATCAACATCGCCGGCAACGGCAATTCGGTCGCGCGCATGCTCGGCAGCAGCGACGGCACGGTGCTGCTCGGCATGGGCCGCGGCAAGATCAGCAACCTGCTGATGGAGATGGCCGGCATCGACCTGGCCGAGATGATCAAGTTCAAGCTCTCCGGCGATCGCCTGATCCCGGTGCGCTGCGGCTTCGCCGATTTCGCCGTCGACGACGGCGTGATGAGCGCGCGCTCGTTCGCCTTCGACACCACCGACACCATCCTGCTCGGCTCGGGCACGATCGACCTGGGCAAGGAGCAGCTCGACCTGACCATCCGGCCACGGCCGAAGGACCGCAGCCTGCTCGCGTTCCGCACGCCATTGAAGGTCGACGGCAGCTTCAGGCAACCCAAGGTGCACCCGGACCTGGTCAAGGTCGGCCTGCGTGGCGCGATCGCGTTGACCCTGGCCACGATCACGCCGCCGGCAGCACTGCTGGCGACGCTGGAAACAGGTCCTGGCGAGGACTCGGGTTGCGGTGGGCGCTACGCGAAATAGCGCAGCTGGCGCGGACTCAACTGGCTATGTACCGCTGCAACTGGTCCAGTTCGATCTGCTGGTCCTCGATCACCGCCTTGACCAGGTCGCCGATCGAGACCACGCCCAGCACCTCACCGTTGTGCAGCACCGGCAGGTGGCGGATGCGGCGGTCGGTGACCATCTGCATGCAGTGCTCGGCGGTGTCGGACAGCGAGACCGTCAGCACCTGGCTGGTCATGATCGTGCGCACCGGCGTGTCGGCCGAAGAGCGCCCTTGCAGGACGATCTTGCGTGCGTAGTCGCGCTCGGAAAGGATGCCTACCAGGTGCCCGCCTTCGATCACCAGCACGGCACCGATCCGCTTCTCGGCCATCAGCCGGATCGCCTCGATTACCGGCGCGTCCGGGCCGATCGCGAAGATCTCAGGCGCTTTGGCTTCTAGCAGTTGTCGTACGGTGCGCATGGCCGTCTCCTTCCGCAAGCGGGGCTTGCCCCGAGGATACTCCTGCCGCCGGCTGCCAGGTGTCGACGAGGTACAGCGGCCGCTGCTTGGATTCGTCATAGAGGCGGCCCAGGTATTCACCGATCACGCCCAGCGCGATCAGCTGGACGCCGCCCAGGAACAGGATCACCGACATCATCGTCGGCCAGCCGGCCACCGGGTCGCCCCAGAACAGCGCCTTCAGGATGACCGCCGTGCCGTAGACGAACGCTGTGAGCGCGGTCAGCAGGCCCAGGTAGGTGGCCAGTCGCAGCGGCGCGGTCGAGAAGCTGGTGATGCCTTCCAGCGCCAGGTTCCACAGCCGCCAGAAGTTGAACTTGCTGTGCCCGGCCGCGCGCGGCGCACGGTGGTACGGGATGGCGACACTGTTGAAGCCGACCCAGCCGAACAGCCCCTTCATGAAGCGGTGGCGCTCGCGCAGTTGCTGCAACGCCGCCAGCGCCCGCGGCGACAGCAGGCGGAAGTCGCCGGTGTCGGCGGGGATGGGCGTGCGCGACAGACGGCCGATCACGCGATAGAAGGCGTGGGCGGTGCTGCGCTTGATCCAGCCTTCACCTTCGCGCTCCAGGCGCGTGCCGTGGACGTCGTCATAGCCCTCGCGCCATTTGGCGACGAACTGCGGGATCAGCTCCGGCGGGTCCTGGCCATCTGCATCGAGGATCAGCGCCCCGCCCTCCTCGACGCGGTCGAGGCCGGCCGTCAGCGCCAGCTCCTTGCCGAAATTGCGCGACAGGCGCAGCACGGCGACGCGGCGATCGGAGGCGGCCAGCTGCTGCATGACCCGCCAGGTGTCGTCGCTGCTGCCATCGTCGACGTACAGCACCTGCGCGTCGAGATCATTCCCGGCAGGATCATGCGCGAGCGAATCGAGCACCGCGGCGATGCGCGGATGCAGCAACGGCAGGTTGTCGGCCTCGTTGAAGGCGGCAATGACGATGGTCAGGCGTTCGCTCATGCCGCGAATAGTAAGGCGAACCCCCGGGCTTCGGGTGACAGCGTCAGTCCAGGCGCTTGAGGTACTCGGTCCCGCCGATGTAGCGCATCTGCCGCTGGATCGCCTGCGAGCGGCGCTGCACGTACGGGCCGGGCTTGACCACGCTGTAGCGTCGCGGGCTTGGCAGCACCGCCGCCATGCGCGCCGCCTCGGACGGCGCCAGCTGGCTGGCATCCTTGCGGAAGTAGGTCCGCGCCGCCGCCTGCGCCCCATACACGCCATCACCGAACTCGGCGATGTTGGCGTAGACCTCGATGATGCGGTGCTTGGGCCACAGCGCCTCGATCAGCAGGGTGTACCAGGCCTCGATGCCCTTGCGCACGTAACTGCGTCCGCTCCACAGGAACAGGTTCTTGGCGGTCTGCTGGCTGATGGTGCTGCCACCGCGGACCTTGCGGCCACGGGCATTGTTCTTGCGCGCCTTCTCTATCGCCTTCATGTCGAAGCCGAAGTGCTCGGCGAAGTTCTGGTCTTCCGAGGCCACCAGCGCCAGCGGCAGGTTGGGCGAGATCTCGTCCAGGTCGCGCCAGTCGTAGGCGATGCGGAACGACCACTCGCCATCGCCCCATGCCTCCAGCTGCCGCGACAGCATGAAGGCGCTGAAGGCCGGGTCGACGAAACGCAATGCAGCGACCTGCGCGACGCTGGCGACCAGCATCAACAGCGGCAAGGCGAGCAGCCATCGCAGCCAGCGACGGCGGCGGCGGGCCGGAACGGCCACGTTCTGGGCGGCATTTGCGACGGCCTCGCCGGTCCCGGTCATGCCTTGCACTGCGCGTTCTCCATCCCCATCTTCTCTCGTCACCCTTCACACGGTCGCGTGCATTATCCGCCAATGCCACGCGCCGGCCGCACGAGCACGATGATGACCTCAGCCAGCAGCACGCAAACCAGCCCCGCCGGCGACGACCGAGACCAGCTGACCCGTTTCCTGATCGAAGGCGCCGGTGTGCGCGGTGTCCGCGTCCACCTGCAGGACACCTGGCACCAGATCCGCGCGCGCGCCGAGTATCCACTGGCCGCCGCCGAACTGCTCGGCGAAGCCGCCGCCGCCGCCGCCCTCTTCACCGGCCACGCCAAGGTCGATGGTCGTTTGTCGGTGCAACTGCGTGGCGACGGCGCACTTCGCACGCTGTTCGCCGAATGCACCGCTGCCGGCACGCTGCGCGGCATCGCCCAGCTCGCCGACGACGGCGAAGTCTCGCGCGACCTGACCGAGCTGGGCCCCGATGCGGTGCTGGCCATCACCATCGAGAACCCGTCCGCCGACGGCCGCGACCCTACCCGCTACCAGGGCCTGGTCGCGCTCGAGTCGGACTCCCTGGCGGGCGCCTTCGAGGGCTACTTCCGCCAGTCCGAGCAGCTGCCGACCAGGCTGCTGCTGGCAACCGACGAACGGCATGCCGCGGGACTGATGCTGCAGAAGCTTCCGGGGGATGATGGCGACGACGACGGCTGGGCACGCGCCTGCGCCCTCTTCGACACCCTCAGCCCGCGCGAGCTCCTGGACTGGAGCGCCGACGATCTTCTGACCCGGTTGTTCCACGAGGACGGGGTGCAGTTGCTGGGCCGCAAGCCGTTGCGGTTTGCCTGTTCATGTTCGCGCGAGCGGGTCGAGGCGATGCTCGTGTCGCTGGGTTCCGAGGAAGCCGAGGCCGCCGCGGACGCGGCCGGTGGCGAGGCTAACATCCGTTGCGAGTTTTGCGGACACAGTTACCGTTTCGATAAACAGGAAATCGCTAGCTTGTTCTCCGTGGCAGCCGCTGAACTGGCCGCCCCGGAACGGCTCCAGTAGGCAGTCTCAGTTTCATCTGAAATTGTTAAATAAACATAAACGGTCTATAGTCGCGGTCCTAAGGAGAGGGGAACTCCACCGGGTTTACCCGGTCGTAACCAGACCATGTACACGCGCCTGCTTCGACTGCCGATGACCTTGCTGCTCGCCCTGGGCGTGGCTGCGGGCGTTCATGCACAGGGCACGAGCAAGCGTGGGACCAGCGATACGACCTACCTCCCGGTCTGGAACCAGACCAGCGGCAAGCTCGAATACCTGCTGCAGCTCGAACCGGCCAGTACCCCTATCGCAGGCGCCCGCTGGCAGGTCGGCAGCAATACGCTCGGCGCCGCATTCGGACTGGAAGCCGGCGACACGCTGGGACTGGTCTGTGATCGCCAGACCGGCCTCGCCGGCGCGATCGGCAACCTCGCCAACCACTGCATGCTCGCCACCCTCGACGACGACGGCGGGTTTTCCGGCAGCCGCAATGCCACGGTCGGTGCCAGCCTCGCCCGCCCCGGCGGCAAGGTCGGCCTGGCGCTGGGCAGCGGCCGCGATGCCATGCCGGCATGGCTGAGCCCGAACAACAAGGCCAGCAAGGTCGACCAGAACACGCTTACCGTCTACGGCCAGAAGAACATCGGCCGTGAGGCGACCGTGTCCATTGGCGGTACCTGGGCGCGGGCGCGACTGATCCCGGCCGGCGAAGTGCCGGCGCTTGCCGACCGCTGGAGCAGCAAGAGCGTCACCATCGGTGCCGGCCTGGGCAACTTCAGCGCGAACATCGTCGGCCGCGTGGTCGACATCCCCGGCGAACCGGGTCAGTGGGAAGGGCTCGGTGTCGGCCTGACCTGGCGTACCCCGTGGAGCGGCCAGCTCACCGTGGGCGCCGAGAACGTAGTCACCCGCGGCAAGAATCCGTTCGCCCCCGGCAACGACGAAAAGGACGAAGGCACCGTGCCTTACGTCCGCTACGAGCAGGATCTCTGACCTGCCGTCCGGCCGCTGATTGGCGGCCCTGGATCTCCTCTCACTTCTGATCAGGTCGCCTCGGCGACCTGCGCCGTCGTTCGCCATTTGTCCGGCTGGCCTTGCCGCTCCGCCGAACATACCGGCGCGTATCCTCACGCAATCGAAACTTATCCTTAACGACACTTTTACTTTCCTTAAGGCGCGGTTAGGATCCGGGTCGACTTTGCCGCTTTTGGCGTCGTTCTTGACCCCATCGGCCTAGTCCTATCGGAACACCGACCAGCTTGAATGGAGAGAGAGAGATGAATCCCAAGACCACCCCGCTCCGCGACGCGATCGTATTCGCGCTCGCAGTGGGCACCACCGCAGCGGCTGGTACCGGCGTTGCGATGGCGCAGGAAAGCACCACCGAGCAGACCACCACCCTCGATCGCATCGAAGTCACCGGCTCGCGCATCCGCCAGGTCGACATCGAGACCGAGGCACCGGTGCTCACCATCACCCGCGCCGATATCGAAAAGCAGGGCTTCCAGTCGGTTGCCGACATCCTGCAGAACATCTCGGCAGTGGGCGCACCGGCGATCAGCCGCGCAGCTCCGCTGACCGCAGGCGAGAACGTCGGCGGCCAGTTCATCAGCATGCGCAACCTCGGTGCTGCACGCACCCTGATCCTGGTCAACGGCAAGCGCCTGGGCATCAGCACCAGCGGTCTGCAGGACGTGTCGCTGATCCCGACCGTTGCGGTCGAGCGCATCGAAGTGCTGAAGGACGGCGCTTCGTCGATCTACGGCTCCGACGCCATCGCCGGCGTGGTCAACATCATCACCCGCTCGAACTTCGAAGGCGCCACCGCCAACGCCTACTACGGCCAGTACAGCGAAGGCGACGGCGAGACCACCCGTGCCGACTTCATCATGGGCTTCACCGGTGACCGCGGTTCGCTGACCGCCGCCGTGGAATACCGCAAGGAAGAGGAAGTCTTCGCCAAGGATCGTCCGTACAGCGCGTACCCGCAGAGCGATCGCCACCCGACCCGCAACTGGACCACGGTCAGTCAGTGGGGCGTGATCAACCTGCCGGCCGCACAGGGCGGCAACCGCGTCCTCAACCAGGGTGCCGACTGGCGCAACATCGCCAACTTCCACGCGCTGAACACCAACACCGGTGCCACCGCCGCCGATCCGAACGGCTCGACCGTCGACAAGAGCAACACCAACCAGCAGACGCACCTGCGCACGCCGCTGGAAAGCCGCTCGCTGTTCGTCAACGGTCTGTTCGACATCAACGAGTTCGTGCGTTTCCGCGCCGACATGCTGTACACCGACCGCGACGCTGATCGCCAGGTCGCCGGCTATCCGTTCCAGAGCGGCGCCGCAGGCCCGATCCCGGGCGGCTTCACGATGTCGCGCGACAGCTACTACAACCCGGTCGGCAACCAGCACGGTTACGCAACGCCGCAGGACGTGAACTTCTGGCGTCGTACCTGGGAAGTGCCGCGCGTCGACAGCCCGTCGTCCAACACCTGGCGCTTCTCCACCGCGCTGGAAGGCAGCTTCGACGTCGGCGAGCGCATCTTCGACTGGGACGTCAACTACCTCTACAACAACAACACGGTTCACCAGGAAAACTACGGCAACCTCAACATCGACCGCGCCAAGCAGTCGACGGGCCGTTCGCAGCTCAATGCTGCCACGGGCCAGGTCGAGTGCTTGCTGCCGGATAATCCGGCTACCACCGTCGTCGAGCGCGTGGTCATTCCGGGCTGCGTCGCATGGAACCCGTTCATCCCGTTCGGCCGCACCGGTGACGGTGGCCTCACCGGCAACCAGGCCCTGCAGGACTGGCTGTTCCAGCGCCTGAACTCCAGCGGCGAGACCGAAACCAACGTGTACGCCGCCAACCTCAGCGGTTCGATTGCAACCCTGCCGGGTGGCGATCTGGGCATGGCCGTGGGTTACGAAAACCGCAAGGAAAAGGGTCGCTTCATCCCCGACGCCCAGGCGGTTACCGGCAACTCCACCACGCTGGCCGGTGGCCCGACGCAGGGCAGCTACACGGTCGATGAAGTCTATGCCGAGTTGTACATCCCGGTGCTGGCCGACATCACCATGGCGAAGGAGCTGAGCTTCAGCGTCGCCAGCCGTTACTCGGATTACGACACCTTCGGCGACACGGTCAACAGCAAGTTCGGTTTCAAGTGGAAGCCGATCGACTCGCTGCTGTTCCGCGGTACCTACGCTGAAGGCTTCCGCGCTCCGACGATCAACGACCTGTTCGGCGGCGGTTCGCAGACCTTCTCGTTCTTCACCGATCCCTGCGACACCAGCTTCGGTGCCTCGGCTACCAATCCGTCCGTGCGCGCGAACTGCGCCCGCGACATCGTCAATGCCAACACCTACCGCCAGCTGCAGCAGGGTTTCGTCACGGCTGGTTCGGGTAACTCGCAGACGCCGGTGCCGTTCTTCTCCGGTTCCAACGATCAGCTGATCCCGGAAACCTCGGAGTCGAAGACCCTCGGCGTGGTCTGGAGCCCGGAATTCGTGCAGGGCCTGAACGTCAGCCTGGACTGGTGGAAGATCCGCATCGACGACACGATCGTTGCCGACTCGCCGACGCAGATGCTCAACGACTGCTACATCCAGAACGATCCGACCCGCTGCGTGGACTTCACGCGTGACGCGACGCGTGGTTTCGTCAACAGCCTCACCTTCACCGGCATCAACGCCGGCTACCGTGAAGCCGAAGGCTACGATCTGGACCTGGGCTACCGCCTGCCGACCGACAGCTTCGGTAACTTCAACCTGTCGTGGCAGACGACCTACACGGTCGGTGACGAGATCAAGACCGACACCAACCCGGCGACCCCGCCGCAGCAGCTGGTCGGTTACGCCACCTCGCCTGGCTTCACCGGCACCTTCCGCATCCGCTCCAACGCCAGCCTGGGTTGGGACATGGGTGCGTTTGGCGTCACCTGGGGCGCTCGCTACTACTCGGGCCAGAAGGAAACCTGCTTGTCGCTGGCGCTGTTCCCGGCCGAGTGCGACAACCCGGGCTTCGCCGTCTCCAACCCGAGCCCGGCACAGGCCCGCGCGATCAACGAACTGGGCTCCAACACCTTCCACGACCTCGAGTTCCGCTGGCAGGCTCCGTGGAATGCGACTGTCGCCCTGGGCGCCAACAACGTGTTCGACCACGTTGGCCCGGTGCTGTACAGCCAGCCGAGCGCGAACGTGTCCTACCAGGGCCAGTTCGACATCGGTCGCTTCATCTACATGAAGTACCAGCAGCGCTTCTGATCTGATCCATCGCAACATGCGGTACCACTGCGGCCCCTCACGGGGCCGCAGTCTTTTGCGCGGTCGGCGGATGAACAGCGGAGTCCCCCGGGGCAACTGCGCCCCGGCCGGGGTCCCCGACTCCTGGCCGACCCGCCCCCGTGGCGAGCGTTCGGGGCTCGCCCCCCTATTCAGGGCCTCACGGCCCGATAACCGGCCGTTAACGCTACTTTCACTTTTCTAAGCGTGGGGTTACGATCGGGTTAAGTCTTGCCGAATTTGGCGTCTTTCTTGACTCCACCGGCCAGGCCCACCCATTGGGAAGTACCGACTGCTTTGGAGAGAGAGATGACCCTGAAGACCACCCAGCTCCGCGATGCGATTACCTTCGCACTCGTGGGCACCACCGCTGTCGCCGGTATCGGCGCGGCGAACGCCCAGGAAGGCGAAAAACAAACCACGACCCTTGATCGCATCGAGGTGACGGGTTCGCGCATCAAGCGCGCCGATATCGAAACCTCGCAGCCGATCTTCTCGCTGAGCCGCGACGACATCACCGCGCAGGGCCTGACCTCGGTCGGCGACGTGATCCAGAACATCACGGCCAACGGTTCCACGCTCAACAGCACGTTCAACAACGGCGGCAACGGCGAAACCCGCGTCAACCTGCGCAACCTCGGCTCGGATCGCACCCTGGTGCTGGTCAACGGTCGTCGTTGGGTGGGCGGCACCGGCCTGGGCGGTTCGGTCGACCTCAACACGATCCCGACCGCTGCCGTCGAGCGCATCGAGATCCTGAAGGACGGCGCTTCGACCATCTACGGTTCGGACGCCATCGCCGGCGTCGTCAACGTCATCCTGCGCCAGAACTTCGAAGGCGCTGAAGCCAACGCCTACATCGGCCAGTTCGACAAGGGCGACGGTACGCGTCAGGCCTACGACTTCATCATCGGCACCTCCGGCGATCGCTTCTCGGCGATGCTCGGCTACGGTTACGTGAAGGAAGAGCCGGTCATGGCCGGCGACCGCTACATCTCGAAGGAGCCGACCTACACCACCGGCAACTTCTTCGGCAGCGGCACCAGCCCGAATGGTCGCTTCTCGCTGTGCCCGGGCGGCTACAACCCGTCCACGCACGTGTGCACCGGCGGCCAGACCAACTTCAATGGCGGCGCTGGCACTTGGACCTACGATGGCGCTGGCACCCCGGCCCGTCCGTACATCCCGGGCGTCGATGCTTACAACTTCGCTCCGGAAAACTACCTGCTGACCCCGCAGGAGCGTCGTTCGGTCTTCGGTAACGCCTCGGTCGACATCACCGACGACGTCCGCTTCAAGACCACGATGACCTACAACGAGCGCGTCTCCGAGCAGCTGCTCGCGGCGATGCCGGTCGTCCTGGGCCTCGCCCCGGGCGCCACCCCGCTCGCGCAGAACGTCTTCATCAGCCGCAACAGCATCTACAACCCGTACGGCGGATCGGCCACGGCCGATCCGAACGACGGCGCAGACGTCTCGCGCATCAACCGTCGCGTCACCGAGACCGGTGGCCGTTCGTTCAACCAGGACGTCCGCACCTTCGCGATGACGGCCGGCTTCGAAGGCACGCTGAACTTCGGCGAGAAGTACTACGACTGGGAAGGCGGCTACTTCCGTGGCCAGAACAAGGCCAACAACACCACGCACGGCCTGTTCAACCTGATCGCGCTCGGCCAGGCCCTCGGCCCGTCGTTCCGCGATGCAACCGGCGTCGCCCGCTGCGGCACCGCTGCCCTGCCGATCGCTGGCTGCGTCCCGCTGAACTTCCTCGGCGGCGTGGGTGGTGCGACCCAGGAAATGCTGGACTTCGTCAGCTTCACCGCGCACGACGAGTACAGCTACACCCAGCAGTCGTACTACGCCAACATCTCCGGTGAAGTGTTCGACCTGCCGGGCGGCCCGCTGGGCTTCTCGTTCGGCCTGGAACACCGCACCGAAGAGGGTTACGACTCGCCGGACGCGCTGATCAACTCGGGCAACACCACGGGCAACGCCCGTACCGCCACCGCCGGTGGTTACAGCCTGGACGAGGCCTACCTCGAACTGGCCGTGCCGGTGCTGTCGGACGTGCCGTTCGCCAAGCTGCTCGACTTCTCGGTGGCCACGCGCTACTCGGACTACAGCAACTTCGGTGACACGCTCAACAGCAAGTTCGGTTTCCGCTGGAAGCCGATCGAAGACCTGATGGTCCGCGGCAACTGGTCGGAGGGCTTCCGCGCTCCGTCGATCGCCGAGCTGTTCGCTGGCCAGGCCGACTCGTTCCCGACCCTGACCGACCCCTGCAACTCGTCCGAGTTCGGCGACCAGACCACGATCGCCCAGGCACAGTGCCGTGCCGAAGGCGTTCCGGCCGGTGGTTACCGCCAGGACAGCGCGCAGATCCGCATCACCGTCGGCGGCAACCCGGACCTGCTGCCTGAGAAGTCCGAGTCGTACACCTTCGGCTTCGTCTACAGCCCGAGCTACGCCGAAGGCCTCGACATCTCGCTGGACTGGTGGAAGATCAAGCTGACCGACGCGATCACCACGATCGGCGGTGAGAACATCATCCAGCAGTGCCTTGACTCCGGCGGCGCTGGCCCGACCTGCTCGCTGTACACCCGTAACGCGGCTGGCGACATCAACACCCTGCTCAACACCACCACCAACATCGGTGGCACCAAGGTGGAAGGCTACGACCTGACCGTCGGCTACCGTCTGCCGGAAACCGAGTGGGGCAACTTCAGCTTCACCTGGGACACGACCTACCTGGCCAACCAGGAAGACGACATCGACGGTGACGGCATCTTCGGCGAAGACATCCAGCAGGCCCCGGCCATTGGCCAGCCGCTGAACGCCGACGAGAACGGCAACCAGGTCGGCGAGTACTTCCAGAACGACAACAGGTGGCGCATCCGCTCCAACCTGACCGCTCGTTGGGACAAGGCCGACTGGGGCGCGACCTGGAACGTGCGCTTCTACTCGGCACAGGACGAACCCTGCGCCGCGGCGTTCGAAGACTACGGCTTCGGTTACCTGTGCACCGACGCCGACCGCGTCGTCGGCATCCCGAGCGACACCAACAGCAACGGTGTGTGGGACGGTACCGCCGGTGGCGATACGATCCAGACCCGTCGCGGTGCCGAGCACCACATCGGCGCAACCACGTACCACGATGCAAGCGTCTACTGGAACGCACCGTGGAACGCGAAGGTCACGTTGGGTATCAACAACATCTTCGACAAGAACCCGCCGATCGTGCTCAACGCGTTCGCCAACACGTTTGACCCGCAGTACGAGCTGCCGGGCCAGTTCTTCTACATGCGCTACTCGCAGAAGTTCTGATCGGACGTTTGTCTGACGATGTACCTCTACGGCCCCGAAAGGGGCCGTAGTTTTTTGTGAGGAGGCGCGCGCGCAACACCGGAATTCTTAACGCGCTCCATGGCTTGAGGCCGCGTAGAGCGCCTTGCGGTTGTTCCACAAACGGGACAATTCGCATTCAGAATAATGAAGATTAACAACACTTTAAGTATTGGCGAGACGGGCATACCATCGGCCCCGACCTTGCCGGACTTGGCGTTGGTTTGTGCTCCACCCGGCGGGTTCCCCACCTGAGACCGACTTTGGAGAGAGCGATGACCTTGCACACAACAAAGCTCCGGGACGCCATCAGCGTTTCGCTCGCCTTGGGCACCACGACCCTCGCAGCAACGAGTGCAGTACAAGCGCAGGAAACCGAAGGCCAGGAAGCCACCACCCTCGACCGCATCGAAGTAACCGGTTCGCGCATCAAACGCGCCGACATCGAGACCTCGCAGCCGATCTTCTCGCTCAGTCGCGATGACATCGCCGCACAGGGCCTGACCTCCGTCGGCGACGTGATCCAGAACATCACGGCCAACGGCTCGACACTCAACACCACCTTCAACAACGGTGGCAACGGCGACACCGGCGTAAGCCTTCGCAACCTCGGTGCCAACCGCACCCTGGTGCTGGTCAACGGCCGTCGCTGGGTCGGCGGCGCCAGCGGCACCGGCCTGGGTGGCCAGGTCGACCTGAACTCAATTCCGACCGCGGCAGTGGAGCGCATCGAAGTGCTGAAGGACGGCGCTTCGGCGATCTACGGCTCCGACGCCATCGCCGGCGTCGTCAACGTGATCCTGCGCCAGAACTTCGAAGGCGCAGAGGCCAATGCCTACCTTGGCATGTTCGACAAGGGCGACGGCATGCGCCAGTCGTACGACTTCACCATCGGCACCACGTCCGACCGCTTCGCGGCGATGCTGGGCTTTGGCTACGTCAAGGAAGACCCGGTCATGGCCGGTGACCGCTACATTTCCAAGGAGCCCATCTACACCACGGGCGCGGCACTGGGCGGCAGCTCCACCACGCCCGACGGCAACTTCAGCGTGAACTTCGGCGACTGCTTCACCGCCAGTGGCGCGCCCTCGCGCTGCCGTCCCGACGGCACCACCGGCAGCTTCACCTACAACCCCGGCAGCGGCGATCCGCTGGCCTGGCGCAACTTCACCGGCAACGACATCTACAACTTCGCGCCGGACAACTACCTGATCACGCCGCAGGAGCGCCGCTCGGTATTCGGCAATGCGTCGGTCGAAATCACCGACAACGTCCGCTTCAAGACCACCATCACCTACAACGAGCGTCAGTCCGAACAGCTGCTGGCGGCCATGCCGGTCACGCTCGGCGTGCCGGTCGAGGGCACCAACGCCGGCAACGTAGTCATCAGCGCCGACAACCTCTACAACCCGTTCGGCACCGACATCGACTGGGTGCAGCGGCGCGTGGTGGAAACCGGCGGCCGTTCGTTCAGCCAGGACGTGCGCACGTTCGCGATGAACGCCGGCTTCGAAGGCACGCTGACCTTCTCCGACAAGTACTACGACTGGGAAGCCGGCTATTTCTACGGGCGCAACAAGGCCAACAACACCACCCTGGGCCTGTTCAACGTCATCTCGCTCGACGCCGCACTTGGCCCATCGATGCTCGACGCGACCGGCAATCCTGTCTGCGTCGGTACTCCGGGTGACCTGAGCACGACCGTTGCCGGTTGCGTCCCGCTGAACCTGCTCGGCGGCCGCGGCTCGGTTACCCAGGACATGCTCGACTACACCACCTTCACCGCGCATGACGAGTACAGTTACACGCAGAAGACCTACTACGCCAACATTGGCGGTGATCTCTTCGACCTGCCCGGCGGCCCGCTCGGGTTCTCCGTCGGCCTTGAACACCGCACCGAGGACGGCTACGACTCCCCGGATGCCCTGATCAATTCCGGCAACACCACCGGCAACGCGCGCACCGCGACCAATGGCGGTTACGACGTCGACGAAGCGTACCTGGAGCTGGCGATTCCGGTGCTGGCGGACGTGCCCGGCGCCAAGCTGCTGGACTTCAGCGTGGCCACGCGCTACTCGGACTACAGCAACTTCGGTGACACGCTCAACAGCAAGTTCGGGTTCCGCTGGAAGCCGATCGAAGACCTGATGATCCGCGGCAACTGGTCGGAGGGCTTCCGCGCACCGTCCATCGCCGAACTGTTCGCCGGCCAGGCCGACTCGTTCCCGCAGTTGAGCGATCCTTGCAACCAGGCCAACTTCGGCAACCAGACCGCCCCGGCGCAGGCACGCTGCATCGCCGAAGGCGTGGCGCCCGGCGGCTATGCGCAGAGCAACACGCAGATCCGCATCACCGTCGGCGGCAACCCGGACCTGCTGCCCGAGAAAGCCGAGTCGACCACGGTAGGCTTCGTCTACAGCCCGAGCTACGTCGAAGGCCTGGACGTTTCGCTTGACTGGTGGAAGATCAAGATCGAGGACGCCATCACCACCATCGGTGGCGCGCAGATCATCCAGCAGTGCATCGATTCGGGCGGTGCCGGCCCGACCTGCGACCTCTACAGCCGCCGCTCCGACGGTGAAATCCTGTCGCTGCTCAACACCACCACCAACATTGGCGGCACCAAGGTCGAAGGCTACGACATGACCGTCAGCTACCGGCTGCCGGAATATTCCTGGGGCAAGATCAGCTTCACCTGGGATACGACCTACCTGTCGGAATTCCTCAACGACTCCGACGGTGACGGCCGCTACGGCGAGGACATCCTGCGCACGCCGGCGATCGGTGCGGCGATGGAGTTCAACGAAGGCGGCAACCTGGTCGGCGAGTACGACGGCCCGAACCTGCTCAACTACTGGCGGATCCGGTCCAACCTTGCCACCCGATGGGAGCATGGCGACTGGGGCGCGACCTGGAACGTGCGTTACTTCTCGGACCAGACCGAACCCTGCCAGACGTTCGAGGACTACGGCTATGGCTGGCTGTGCACCACGACCGACCGCTTCGTCGGCGTGCCCACCGACAGCAATGGCAACGGCGTGTGGGACGGCGAGGCCGGCGGCGATTCGATCACCCAGGTGGCTGCCAACGAGCACCACATCGGCGCCACCACCTACCACGACGTGAGCGTCTACTGGAACGCGCCGTGGAACGCCAAGGTCACCCTCGGCATCAACAACATCTTCGACAAGAACCCGCCGATTGCCTTCACGGCGTTCGCCAACTCGTTCGATCCGCAGTACGAGATCCCGGGCCAGTTCTTCTACATGCGCTATTCGCAGAAGTTCTGACGGGACCCCGTTGCGTCGCACCACCACTACGGCCCCGCGAGGGGCCGTAGTTCCTTGTGGATGCGGGTGCCGGGGCACCCCCGCCCCCACCAGGGCCCGCGCTACACTTGCCGCGTCCATCCCGCAGCGAACTGCAAGCGATGCCCTATCAGCTCAATCCGCTTTTCGCCGTCCCCTTCGCCCAGGACACGCTGCCCGATGCCGAGGCGGTCAATGCCCAGCTAAAGACGCTGTTGCTGGCGCGGGAAGGCGAAGGCGCGCGCTACGCCAATCCCAATCCGTCGCTGAAGCAGCAGACCGGCGTCTTCGAGAGCGACTTCAACCTGTTCGCTTGGCCCGAGGCCTGCGTCCAGCAGTTGCGCCAGTTCTGCTGGACCACGCTCGGCCGCACCATCGCCGAGCTCAACGGCTACAGCGCGCAGGAAATGCAGCGCCTGCAGATCTTCTCGCACACCTGGTTCCATGTGACCCGCAACGGCGGTTTCACGATCCTCCACACCCACCCGATGGCGTCATGGTCCGGGGTGTACTGCGTCGATCCGGGCCAGACGCCCGACGATCGTCCGGAATCGGGGGTGTTGCGGTTCCACAATCCGCACCACTACAGCAACCTGTTCCTCGATCCGGGCAATGCGCGGCTGCGCGAGCCGTACCACCATGGCACCTGGAATGTGCGCTTCCAGCCGGGCCAGCTGGTGCTGTTCCCGTCGTGGTTGCAGCACGAGGTCATGCCGTTCTACGGCAACGACGAACGCATCACCGTTGCCTTCAACTGCTGGTTCGGGATGAAGGACGCCTGACGGCACCGATCGCGACCCGGAACGAAAAGGCCCGGCAATGCCGGGCCTTTTTCGTTGCGACTGCCGACGTGTGATCAGTCGAGCTGCAGCGTGGCGTCGCCCGAGAACGTTTCGAGGCTGATGTCGCCGTCGCCACCGCCGTAGCGGTGCTCGAAGCTCGCGCCGGGGCCGTGCTTGGGACGGATGACCTGGGCGCCCGGGGCGGTCAGGTCGCCACTGAAACTCTCGCCGCGGACATTGGCCGACAGATCGCGCGGCATCACCAGCTCGAGGTCGCCGCTGACCGTGTCGATCGTGATGCGGCCATTGTTGGCCAGCCCGGTCGAGACGCGGATGTCTCCCGACACCGACGAACCCGACAGCCGCTGCAGGCGGTTCTGCAACACCGCCACATCGATGCGGCCGGACACCGTTTCGACATCGACCTCGCCGTTCATGCGACCGCGCAGCGTGAGGTCGCCACTGACCGATTCGGCACGCACGCGGTTGCTGTTGAGGGTCAGCATCAGGTCGCCACTGACGGTGTCGACGCTGGCTTCGGTCGGCGCACCGGCGACGGTGACCTCACCGCTGACGCTGTCGATCGACAATTCGCGCGAAGCGATGCCTTCGACGGTGACGTCGGCCGAGACCACGTCGATATCGAGGTCGGCGCGCACCGGCACCGTCAGGCGCAGGTCGGTCGGCTCGCTCTTGTCGCCGCCGCCGAACATGCCCATGCCGCTGCGATTGGGGTACTTCACGCGCACCGTCAGGTGCTCGCCGTCGCCCTCGATCTCGAGCTTCTCGACGCCCTGGCCGAGGCTGCCCTCGATCTTGACCTCGGGCCGGTCCTAGGTGCGCACATCGACGCGACCCTTGACGTTCTCGACCTCCACCGTTCCTCGCGGATCCAGCGGCCGGGTCTCATTGATCGGGGTGGCTGCCAGGGCGGAGTTCGCCGCCAGCACGGCCAGGCCGAATGCGAGACATTGGAGTTTGGCGCGGGTCATGGAGTTTCTCCGGAGATCAGGGCAGGACAAGTCGGGCAAGGTCAGGTTCGAGTTCATCGGTAATTTGCTGCGATACGAATCAGGCATAAGCCAGGCGCTGTGCAAGTGCCAGTCGGCGTGCGTAGGTGCGGCGCAGCTGCTCCAGCAGCAGGCGCGAATCGGGGTTGCGTGCCAGCGCCTGCAGGATCAGGCCGGCGTTGCGGTCGAGGTCTTCGAACACCGGCTGGAGCTCCATCGGCGCCTGGCCGGAGTCGACTTCACGCAGGGCCGCCTGGTACTGAAGGGTCATGCCCTCGGCCTCGCGCTGGACCAGCGTGGCCTTGGCCGGCGTGACGACCGGCGCATTGCCGCCGCCCTCGCTCCGCCACAGCCCGACCATGCCGATCGCCAGTGCCAGCGTCGCCGCCATCGACACCGGTGCCAGCCAGCGCGGGCGCGCCTTGGCCACCGGTCGCTGCGCCTGCAGGCGCGCGGCGATGCCGGGCCACAGGTCGTTGCCGGGCTGCGCGTCGCGGCGCATCGCGCGCAACTGCCAGCGCAGGGCCTCGGGCAGCTCGTCTTCGGGGCCGCGGGTGTTTGGATTGTTGTCGTTGGTGTTCATGCGTGTCCTCCTAGCCGCTCGCGCAACAAGCCACGCGCGCGGTGCAATTGCGCTTTCGAACTGCCGACCGCCATGCCCAGTTCGGCGGCGATCTCTTCGTGCTTCCATCCTTCCACGTCGTACAGCACGAGGACGGCACGGGCCCTGGGCGGGAGTGTTGCCACGGCACGTTCCAGGTCCATCGTCAGCGCGGTCGTGTGACCGGCCGAGTCGGTGCTGCCGAGCAGGTCGAAGACCTCCTCGTCGGAATCGCCATCGTCCTGCGGCCGGCTGCGGCGACTGCGCATCTCCATCAAGGCGGTGTTGACGGCCAGGCGATGCAGCCAGGTCGAGAACGCCGACTCGAATCGGAACGCCGGCAACGCCTGCCACGCCCGGACGAATGCTTCCTGCGTCAGGTCCTCGGCCCGCGCCCCCTGGTTTCCGACCAGGCGGGCGATGACACCGTGGACGCGACCGGCATGGCGCCGATACAGGGACTCGAAGGCCCGCACTTCGCCACGCGCGGCCGCGGCCACCAGGCCACGTTCGTCGGCGCCGTCGTCACTGGCGGCAGGGGCATCAGTCAAAATTTCGGTCACGACGGTCAGCATGGTCCTTGTGATGCGCGCAGCGTGCCGCCGGTTTAAGTACCCGACCCGGCCAGGGCGCGCCCTTCCCCGGGCGGCGCGCCTGGGCTGCCCTTAGGCGGGAAGGTCCGGCGAGGCGGCGGCGCGGTACGGCGCCAGCCCTTCGATCAGCGCCGCCAGCTTGCCCTCGTAAGGGGCCCAGGCGGCACCGCGGTTCTTGATGATGCCGCCGCGCATCTGCGGGCTGCTGGCCGTGGCCACGGCCCCGCCGCCCTCCCGGTCGAGGGTGGTGGCGGCGGCATTCCAGGGCAGTCCGCAGAAATCGAGCACGCCGCGCATCACGCCCTCGGGGTCGGCGACCAGCCGGTCGTAATGGACATCGAGCACGCGTCCCGGCATCACCTCGTGCCAGTGCGCCATCAGGCGGTGGTACTGGCCGTACCACTGCGCCAGCTCGCGCTGATCGTAGGAGAACGTGTTGACGTCGGAGAACATCGTGCGCAGGTTGGAGAAGCAGGTGTCGAGCGGGTCGCGCACCATGTGCAGGATGCGCGCGTGCGGCAGCGCCCTGGCGATGAAGCCCAGGTTGAGGAAGTTCGACGGCAGCTTCTCGGTCAGCACCGCCCTGCCCTGCGAGCGCCAGGCCGTGTGCTCGTAGAAGCGCTGGCCGACTTGTGCGTAGTCGATGCCGGCGGCGCGCCGCACCAGTTCGGCATCGAGCACGCCCTTGTTGCGGTGGTCGCCGAAGTAGCGCATCTGCGAAGTGAACGAGTAGGTCTCGCCACCATCGGCCACGTCCGGGTGACCGGCGAGCAGCTGCTCCAGCAGCGTGCTGCCGGAGCGGTGCATGCCGACGATGAACACCGGCACATACGGCGGTGGCGTCGCCTGGGCCTGCGCGTCGGGCGTGACGAAGCCGGCATCGCACAGCTTCATCAGGCCTTCGTACATGCGGCGGGCATCGTCGCGATCGTGCGGCGTCAGCTGGCGCTTGACCCGGCAGGCGTGGTCGAGTGCCTGCCAGGACTCGTCGTAGCGACCCAGGTCGTGCAACTCGTTGTGCATCGCGAACGCCAGGTAGACACGGCTGTCGCTGCCCACCGGGATGCGCGGGATCAAGGCCTGCATGCGATCGACGTGGTTCTTTTCCGCGGTCTGCTTGCGCAGGCGCGACAACACCCAGTGCGCCTGCGCATAGGTCGGCAGCTGCCCGATGCACAGCTCCAGCTCCTGCTGGGAGGCGTCCATCTCGCCGAAGAACATCTGCACCACGCCACGGAAATAGCGCGTCGGCGGATGCTTGGGATCGCGCTGTACCGCCAGGTCGAGCAGTTCCATCGCCAGCGTGTTTTCGCCGATGGTGCTGACCAGCATCGCGATCTCGGTCAGCCACTGCGCCGACTTGCGCTCGCGCCAGCGCGAGTGTTCGACGCATTCGAGCAGTGCCAGCGGTTCGTTGAACATGCGCAGCGCGCGCGCCAGCGTCAGCACCGGCTCGTCGCCGCTGGGACGACTGGCGAGGGCGCGCATCGCGTACTCGCGCGAGTCGCGGTAGCGGCCCAGCGACAAGGCCACGCGCGAGGCCCGCAGCATCGCCATGACATGGCCGGGATCGTGGCCGAGCACGCCGTCGTAGGCCTTCAACGCAGCGGCCCACTGGCCCTGACGGGCGTAGGTCTCGCCTTGTTGCCACAACGAGGCAAGGGTCGCGGTCATGTCCAGTGTTCCACTGCGGTCATCGGCAATTGTGCAGCCAGTGCGGGTTGCAGGAAGCGCGCGGCCCAGCCGCGGGCATGGGCGATCAGGTCGGCATGGTGCTCCAGCACCAGCTGCGCTTCGCGCTCGCGCTGGTCGGCACCGTAGGCGACCGACACCGCCTTGGCATTGCGGAGCGAAGCCTCGGCCGCGCGTGCCGCGACATCGTCCGCGGATGCAGGCAGGCGCAACCAGCGCGAGCAGGCGACTGCCACGTCCACTGGCGCGGCCAACAATGCTTCGAAATCGAGCACGCGAACGCGGTCGCCGAAACGGTTCGCAAGCGACACGACCAGGTCGCGTTGCGCCGCCCATTGCAGCGCCGCCGCGCACAACAGGTCCGGTGGCTGCAACGCCTGCGGCGGCAGCCGCAAGTGCAGTGTCCCCGCCTGCAAGGCACGCTCGGCCAGGGCCGGAATCTTGGCCTGGGTGTCTGCGTTCTTCTTCAGGTTGGACACCAGGAAATCGTCGAGCGACGACGTCAGCAGCACCGCGCGGCTGGCCGGCGTCGCCGCCAGCAGGTCGGGGGCGACATTGAGCGCGGCATGCGTCGCCTTGATCAGCACGCCGCCACCGTCTGTCCACGGCCGCGACAGCAGCCGGGCCGACAGCTCGCACAGGTCGCCCAGATCGCGCCCGGCGTGCCGCGCATCGCCCAGCCTGCGCAACACCAGCGGTTCCTTGAGCGCGACCTGGCGCGCCGGCACGTGCAGCGCGCGCGCCAGCAGGGTCGAACCGCAGAAGGAGGTATGCAACAGCCACGCCGGCGGCGTTGCCGGCACCGGAAATGCGGCAAGGGCATCGGCCGGCACGGTTTCGACCTGCGCGATCGCCGCGTCCAGGCGCGTGTCCATGAAGGTGGAACGCTCGAGCGCTTCGGCGTCGATCCGGGCGAAGCTGAAACTGCGCTCCGGGACATTGAGGTCGAGCGGAAACCAGGCCGCCTCGGCCGCGCGTTGCAGGACGGAAGTGTCGGCTGCGAAGGGACTCATCGACGCCATGCCGTCATGTCCGCTCACCTGCCCGCGGCCAGACGCTCGAGCTTGATCGCGAACGTGTACCGCGGCGCGTAGCAGACGCGGTTGGGAGGGCGCCCGACATGCTTGATCGCACCGTCGAAGATCACCAGACGGCCGGGCCTGGGCTGGATCGCTGCGGCGACTTCGTCCTGGGCGTCGAAGAACATCGTTTCGCCGCCCCACTCCAGGTCCCACTTCTCGCACAGGTACCACAGCGCGGTGAGGTCGTGCTGGTCAGGCAGGCAGTCGGTATGGCTGAAGAGCATGTCGCCGAAGGAGGCGACATTGGTGTAGGCCCGATACGGACGGTATCCGTGCGTCGACGTGGTGAAGCCGAGCACGGCACGCCGGGTGATGTCGAAGATCGGTTGCTGCAACAGCGCCTCGAGTTTGACCTCGGTGGCCCAGTGCTTGTGCTCGGCCGTTTCCGGCCGGGCGATTTCGGTGCGCGTGAACGCGGCCTTGGCAAGGCCGCGCACGTAGTCTCCGACATTGGGCAGGTGCCCGTCGAACACCCGCAGCGGGCGGCCGTCGATCAGCAGTTCACGACTGGCCGCGAGCGCGGCGGGGTTGTCGGTCATGGAGTCCTCAGCCGGCCAGGTCCTGGGCGATGCGCTGCTGCTCGTCCTTCAGTGCCTGCGGCATGCGCGGGCCGTACTCGTCGAGGTACTCGCCGATGCTGGCGAACTCGGCCTTCCAGCCGGCATGGTCGAAGCCGAACAGCTTCTCGCGTGCCTCCTCGCCCAGCGTGATGCCGTCGAGGTTGAGGTCGCCTTCCGCCGGCAGGTGGCCGATCGGCGTTTCCACCGAACCGGCTTCGCCCTTCACGCGCTGGATCATCCACTCCAGCACGCGCAGGTTGTCGCCGAAGCCCGGCCACAGGAACTTGCCGTCGTCGCCCTTGCGGAACCAGTTGACGTGGAAGATCTTCGGCAGCTTCGCGCCGGCCTTGTCGAACGACAGCCAGTGGCTGAAGTAGTCGGCGAAGTTGTAGCCGCAGAACGGCTTCATCGCCATCGGGTCGCGGCGCATCACGCCGACCGCGCCGGTGGCGGCGGCGGTGGTTTCCGAGCCCATCGCGGCACCGACGAGGACGCCGTGCGCCCAGTCGCGTGCTTCGAACACCAGCGGCACCAGCGAAGCGCGGCGACCACCGAAAACAATCGCGCTGATCGGCACGCCGGCCGGGTTCTCGGCCTGCTCCGAATAGCTCGGACACTGCTTGGCCGACACGGTGAAGCGCGAGTTCGGATGTGCGGCGGGACCCTTGGCGGCGTCATACGGATTGCCGCGCCAGTCGGTGACCGGAGCCTGGCCGTTGTCCAGGCCTTCCCACCACGGCTGGTTGTCGGCGGTGACACCGACGTTGGTGAAGATCGTGTGGTGCTGGATCGAGGCCAGTGCGTTCGGGTTGGACTTGTCCGAAGTGCCCGGCGCGACGCCGAAGAAACCGGCCTCCGGGTTGATCGCATACAGGCGGCCGTCCGCGCCGGGGCGCATCCAGCAGATGTCGTCGCCGACCGTCCACACCTTCCAGCCCTGGGCGCGGTAGCCCTCCGGCGGAATCAGCATGGCCAGGTTGGTCTTGCCACAGGCCGACGGGAATGCCGCGGCGACGTAATGCGTCTCGCCCTGCGGATTCTCCAGGCCGAGGATCAGCATGTGCTCGGCCAGCCAGCCTTCCGAACGGGCCTGGTGCGAGGCGATGCGCAGGGCATGGCACTTCTTGCCAAGCAGCGCGTTGCCGCCGTAGCCGGAACCGAACGACTTGATCGTCAGCTCTTCCGGGAAATGCATGATGAAGCGACGCTCCGGATCGAGCTCGCCGATCGAATGCAGGCCGCGCACGAAGGTGCCTTCGCGCTCGATGCGCGCCAGCGCCGGTGCGCCCATGCGGGTCATGATGCGCATGTTGGCGACCACGTATGGGCTGTCGGTGATCTCCACGCCGCAACGCGACAGCGGCGAGTCGATCGGGCCCATGCAGTACGGGATCACGTACATGGTGCGGCCCTGCATGCAGCCTTCGAACAGCGCATCCATCTGCTTGTGGCCGTCGGCCGGCGACATCCAGTGGTTGTTCGGGCCGGCGTCTTCCTGCTCGCTGGTGCAGACGAAGGTCAGGTGCTCGACGCGGGCGACGTCATCGGGATGCGAGCGGTGCAGCCAGCTGTCCGGATGGGTCTGCTCGTTGAGCTTGACCAAGGGTGCCGTCGGCCTGCATCTGCTTGATCAGCGCGGCGTTCTCGGCATCGCTGCCGTCGCACCAGACAATCGCATCGGGCTGGGTCAGTGCGGCGACCTGGGCGACCCAGGCATTGAGTGCCGCCAGCTTGCTGCCTTCGCTCCCCGGCGCAATGGCAGGTTTCGAGACGTCATGGGAAATCGCATTCATTTGCAAACATCCTCCAGCGGGGGGCTGGTCTATCAAGAAGAAGGGATCAGCGTGGCCATCATGTGCTCGACATAGGCCTCGAATTCGTCGTGCTGCATGCGCGCCTGGTGCAGCTGCAGGTTCAGCTGCAGGAAGCCGACATAGGCGGCGTAGAGCAGGCGGGCGCGATGCTGGGCATCGGTCCGGGCCAGGCCGGCCTGGCGGAACGATGCGGTGAGGTAGTCCAGGCGGCGCTCGGACACGCGACCGATCACCGGCTGCACGGCCGGATGGTCGAGCGCCTTGAGCAGCTCGGAATAGATGACGTGCGACTTGAACTCGTGCGCGACCAGGGTGAACAGCGCGCGCAGGCGCTCACGCGGGTCGGAGATGGGTTCGAGCTGGCCGAAGACGGTCTCCTGCTCGACCTTCTCCCAGCGCTCCAGCGCCGCCACCAGCAGGGCGTCGCGCGAGGGGAAGTGCCAGTAGAAGCTGCCCTTGGTCACGCCCAGCCGGCGTGCCAGCGGTTCGACCGCAACCGCGGCGACTCCCTGTTCGGCGATCAGGTCGAGCGCGGCCTGGGCCCAGTCGTCTGCGCTGAGGCGACCGGTGCGTTCGGTTCCGGAGCCGCCGTTACGGGCCTGTCCGGGTCGGTCTTGCTTGGGGTGCGCGGTCGAGCTCATAGGTGACAAGTTTAACCATACGGCACCGGCGGGGACAGTATGTAGCTGCAACAGAACCGGAACGCCGGGGCGAATCAGGAAACATCGTGGTGCCCGCAGGGCCCTCAGACGGGCGGAACAGGCGCGTTACGCTGCCTTTTGAGCCGGGTCCGATGTCCTCCAGCCCGCTCCGGGCTGGTCCGGCATCCCGACTCCGCTTCCACTTCCTTGACAGCGACGGGCGAACATTACCATACTCGGCCGTATGTTGAGCGTTTGATGCAGTTGCTTGAATGGCCGGCCCCCTCTCTATCGGAGGCCGGCCCTTCCGCCACCGCCGCTTCGCCTCAACTCATATGGTCAGCCTGCCTTGTGCAGACTTCGTCATCGCCGCTGGAGCGTTGTCATGAGTATTGCGATTCCTTTCATTGCCTTCCTGCTGGTCGGGGCCATTGCCGCCTATCACCGGCTGCGCCTGCCGGTCTGGGCGGCGCTGACCGCGACGGCGCTGGTGGCCTGCTGGCTGCTGGGCGCCAACGGCACGGCCACTCTGGTTGCCGCCTTCGTCACCGCGCTGATCGCGCTGCCGCTGCTGCTGCCGCAGTTCCGCCTGCCCTTCATCACCAAGCCGCTGCTGGGCTTCTACACCAAGATCCTGCCGCCGCTGTCGGAAACCGAACGCGTCGCACTGGAAGCCGGCACGGTCGGCTTCGAGGGCGAGCTGTTCTCCGGCAAGCCGGACTGGAACGTGCTGTTGAACCAGGCCAAGCCGACCCTGAGCGCGGACGAGCAGGCCTTCCTCGACGGACCGACCGAAGAGCTGTGCCGGATGATCAACGACTGGGAGATCACCCACGTCCATGCCGACCTGACTCCGCCGGTGTGGGAGTTCATCAAGAAGAACAAGTTCTTCGGCATGATCGTGCCGAAGGAATACGGCGGCCTGGGCTTTTCGGCGCTGGGCAACCACAAGGTCATCCAGAAGCTGGCGTCGATCTCCTCGGTGGTCAGCTCCACCGTCGGCGTGCCCAATTCGCTCGGCCCGGCCGAGCTGCTGCTGCACTACGGCACCCAGGAGCAGAAGGACTACTACCTGCCGCGCCTGGCCGATGGCCGCGAAGTGCCCTGCTTCGGCCTGACCGGTCCGTGGGCCGGTTCCGACGCAACCTCGATTCCCGACTACGGCATCGTCACCACCGGTGAGTGGAACGGCGCGCGCGTGGTCGGCGTCAAGCTGACCTTCGACAAGCGCTACATCACCCTGGCGCCGGTGGCCACGCTCATCGGCCTGGCGTTCCGCATGTACGACCCGGACGGCCTGATCGGCGACCAGAAGGACATCGGCATCACCCTGGCGCTGCTGCCGCGCGACACCGCCGGTGTCGAGATCGGTCGCCGCCACTTCCCGCTCAACTCGCCGTTCCAGAACGGCCCGATCCATGGCCGCGAGGTGTTCATCCCGCTGAGCCAGCTGATCGGCGGCGAAGCCTACGCCGGCAAGGGCTGGCAGATGCTGGTGGAGTGCCTGTCGATCGGCCGCTCGATCACCCTGCCCTCCACCGCCAGCGGCGGCGCCAAGATGGCTGCGGTGGTCACCGGTGCCTACGCGCGCATCCGCAAGCAGTTCGGCCTCTCGGTCGGCCGCTTCGAGGGTGTCGAGGAAGCGCTTGCGCGCATCGCCGGCAACGCCTACGCCGCCAGTGCGCTGGCCGAGGCATCGGCCGCGGCGGTCGCGCGTGGCGAACTGCCGGCCGTGCCGTCGACGATCTCCAAGTACCACTGCACCGAGATGGGCCGCGAGGCCGCGCAGGATGCGATGGACATCCATGGCGGCAAGGGCATCATCCTCGGACCGAAGAACTACCTCGGCCGTGGCTGGCAGGCCTCGCCCATCGCGATCACGGTGGAGGGCGCCAACATCATGACGCGCTCGCTGATGATCTTCGGCCAGGGCGCGATCCTGTGCCATCCGTGGGTGCTCAAGGAAATGAAGGCGGCCACGCTGCCCGATCCGGACGAGCGCCTGCGCGAGTTCGACAAGAACCTGTTCGGCCACATCGGATTCGCCATCTCCAACGCCGTGCGCAGCTGGTGGTACGGCCTGGTCAACGCCAGGTTCGGCGCAGCCCCGGGCGATGCCTACACCCGTCGCTACTACCGCAAGCTCAACCGCTATTCGGCCGCACTGGCGCTGATGGCCGACACCTCGATGCTGCTGCTCGGCGGCAAGCTCAAGTTCAAGGAATCGCTGTCGGGCCGCCTGGGCGACGTGCTCAGCCACCTCTACATCGTCAGCGCGATGCTCAAGCGCTACGAGGACCAGGGCCGTCCGGTCTCCGACCAGCCGCTGCTGGCGTGGTCGGTGCACAACAGCGTGCACAAGATCGAGATCGCCTTCTCGGCGGCGCTGCGCAACTTCCCGATCCGTCCGGTCGGCTGGCTGCTGTGGATGCTGGTGTTCCCGTGGGGCCGCCGCGCGCAGGCACCGAGCGATCGCCTCGGCCACAAGACCGCGTCCTTGCTGATGTCGCCGAACGAAGCGCGTGACCGCCTCGCCGCCGGCATCTTCATGACGCCGGGCGAGAACAATCCGGCCGGCCGCATCAACAGCTACCTGCAGAAGGCGATCCTGGCCGAGCCGGTGGAGCGCAAGTTCCTCAAGGCGCTCAAGAACAGCGACATCGAGGCCCATGATTTCGCCTCGCAGCTGGACGAGGGCGTGCGCGAAGGCTGGATCACCGCCGACGAGCGTCGCCAGCTCGAAGAGCTGCGCGAGATGACCATCGACACCATCAGCGTCGATGACTTCGACAGCGAGGAGCTGCGTTCGGCGGGCTATCGCGACCTGCAGCACGACAGCCGCGCAGCCGCCTGAGGCGATTGCGGGTAATGACAACGGCGGGCATGTCCCGCCGTTGTCATATCTGACACAAGGAAGCTGATCCCATGTCCGCACCCATCCTCTCGATGTACCGCCGCATCACCCGCTGGCCAGCCGGCCATTGGCTGTTCTCGCGCGCGGTCTGCTTCAAGGCGCCCTACTTCGCCACCATCGCACCGCGCTTCGTCACGCTCGAGCCACAGGTCGCTGCGAAGTCCGCATCCACGACCGCCGCCGTGTCCACAACCACATCGGCACCGTGCATGCGATCGCGCTGTGCAACCTGGCCGAGCTCAGCGCCGGCGTGATGACCGACGCGACGATCCCGGCCAGCATGCGCTGGATCCCCAAGGGCATGACCGTCGAGTATCTGAAGAAGGCGACGGGCACCATGCACGGCGTGGCCACGCCGGACATCCCGGTGGTCGAAGCGGCAAGCGGCTACGAGCTGCCGGTCAGCGTCGTCGTCAGCGACGATGGCGGCGACGTCGTGTTCCGCGCCCGCATCGCGATGTGGGTGTCGCCGCGGCGGGCGCCGGCATAGCTATCCACTGCGCTTGCCCGCGAGCTTCGCATCGAAGCGCTCGCGGTCGATCACGAAGCGCTCGTGCTTGCCCTCGGAGACCAGCTCCACGCCGTCATGGGCCTTCACCGCGAATCGCAACTTGCGGCCTTCAATGGCCAGCAGCTCGACGGTGACCGTGACCGTAAGGCCCGGCGGCGTCGCTGCCGAGTGACTGACATCGATATGCGTGCCCACGGTCTGCTCCCGCGGCCAGTCCAGGTGCGGCTTGAGCGCGAGGATGCAGGCCCATTCGAGCAGGCCGACCAGGAACCCGGTGGCGAACACTTCGGGCATGGCGACGAACTCTTCGGATTCGGGATACAGCGCCGGCACCGTCTTGGAAAGCGGGACGGTGAAGGTGTGAACGTACTGGATGCCAGGGACGAGGGAGTCTTTCATGGTGAACTCCGTCAGGCAGGTGACGCGTCAGATCACGGCGTTGCATCGCCGATGGACAGCAGGACGTTGCCCATCACGCGTCCGGACTCGACCGCTTCGTGCGCCTGCGCGATCTCCTCCAGCGGCAGCCGCAGTGCAATGGCATGCTGCAGCGCGCCGGTGGCCGCCCACTCGTGCAGGCGTTCGATGGCCGCGGCACGATCGGCGCCGGACAGGTTGTAGACGATGAAAAACGACAGGCGCACGTTCTTCAGGATCGCCGGCACGAACGGCACCTTGATCTCGCTGGCGCCACTGCCATAGACGACGATGCGCCCTTCCGGCGCGAGCATGGCGAAGTCCTGTTCGGCATTGGCGGCGAAATCGACCTCGATGATGCAGTCGACGCCATGGCCGCCGGTTTCCTCGCCGACGCGTGCGACCACGTCCTCGCTGCGGTAATCGATCACCGCATCCGCGCCAGCCGCTCGCGCCCGCTCCGCCTTCTCGGCGGAACTGACGGTGGCGATCACCTGGCTTGCACCCGACAGGCGCGCCATCTGCACGGCGTAGTGCCCGACGGCCCCCGCGCCACCAGCGACGAGCACGCGTTTTCCGGCGACGCCGCCATCGACCATCACCGCATGGCAGGCCGTGAGTGCCGGAATGCCGAAGTTGGCGCCGACGTCCAGAGCGACCGCGTCAGGCAACGCCACCGCCTGCGCGGAAGGCAGCACGATCCATTCGGCAGCCGTGCCGTCGGCGCGGCCCCATGCGCCGTTCCAGATCCACACGCGCTCGCCCAGGCGCTGGGCCGGTACGCCCTCGCCCAGCGCGTCGACGACGCCGGCGCCGTCGCTGTGAGGGACGACGCTGGGGTAAGGCAGCGTGCTCGATCGCGTGCCTGCCCGCGCCTTCACGTCGGACGGATTGACTCCGGACCAGGCGACGCGGACACGGACTTCACCGGGTCCCGGCTCGGGCCGGTCCTTGTCGATGATGGCAAGTACGTCCCGGGCGGGGCCGGTGCGGGAATAGGCGGCAGCGCGCATGTCGGAGTCCTGCGACCGTGGGGGGTTGGCCGCAGGCGCAGGGTACGACTGTGCCGACGGCACCTCCAGTCCCACTGCCGGAACACTGGGCGATCGTCTGTCGCCTTGTAACGGACCTCGCGCCGTGCGAGCCCGCTACTCCTCGAAGCGACCCGTGCCTTGACGGTCGCGCTCGTAATGTCTCGTCAGCGGGAACGGCGGCAACCAGGATTCGCGACGCACGATCCAGCTCTCGTAGGTCGGCATCAGCTGGTCCGTGGCATCCAGCGAACCCAGGTTCACTTCAACCTCGTCCGCGCTGCGCCCGAAGACGGTCGAACCGCAGCGGGGACAGAAATGACGCCCGGCGTACTGGCGCGTCTCGCCCTCGATCGTCACCGCGTCCTCGGGAAATATCGCGGACGCGTGGAACAGGGCCCCGTGATGCTTGCGACAGTCGAGGCAATGACAAAGGCCGACCCGGTACGGGCGACCCGTTGCCACGATCCTGACGTCACCGCACAGGCAACCGCCAGCAAACCGGTCCATGCGCGATCTCCTGCTCACTGCCCCGCGGGGGGCTGCCAGAGTTCGATCTTGTTGCCTTCCGGGTCCATCACCCAACCGAACTTGCCGTATTCGGAATCGTCGGTCTTTTCGAGGACGTCGCATCCTTCGTCGCGCAGGGCCTGGAGCAGCGCCGCAAGGTCATCGACGCGGTAATTGACCATGAAGGTCGACTGGCTCGGTGCGAAGTGCCCGCCATCGGAAGAGCCGATCGACCAGATGGTCGTTCCGCCCGTGGGAGTTCCCGATGCGTCGGTCCACGTGAATGCCGCGCCACCCCATGGCTGCACATCGATCCCCAGATGCTGCTGGTACCAGGCGCGCAATGCGACCGGGTCCTTCGCATTGAAGAAGATCCCGCCGATACCTGTGACTCGCTTCATCTGAACCTCCTGGGCGTGATCGAAACCGTTCAAGCCAACGACACCGTCTTCCCGGTCCGCACAGACTCGTAGATGGCCTGCATGATGCGCACATCGCGCAGGCCTTCCTCGCCGGGAACCCTGGTGGGCTTGCGCTCGATGATGCAACGCGCGAAGTCGTCCATCTCGGCGGCGAACAGGTCGATCTCGGGATATCGGATCTCCTTGCCGTCACTGCGCCGGCCATGGTTGCCGCCGTAGAAAAATGCCGGATCAAGCTCGAACCAGCCACGTTCGGCGTTGACGCGCAGGTTCTGGATGCGGCCGGCCTTGTAGCTGGTGCTGCAGTACGCGACCACGCCACTGGGGAACCGGGTGGTCCAGACGACGCTCTCGTCGACCTCGGCGAACTTCACCGGGTCGGTCGAGGTCTGCTGCGCGGACACGGCGATGGGCTCCTCGCCCGTCAGGTAGCGCGTGGCCTGCAATGCGTAGATGCCGACGTCCATCAGCGCGCCACCGCCGGCCAGCGCGCGCTTCAGGCGCCATTGATCGGCGACTCCGACGTCGATGGCGAAGCCGGCCTGGAGGATCGTCGGCTTGCCGAACACTTCCTCGCGCACCAGCCGGATGCACTCGAGATGGTGCGGATCGTACTGGCAGCGGTATGCGGTGCCGAGCAGGCGGCCGGCGTTGCGGCAGGCATCGATCATCTGCTGGCAGCGCTCGACGGATATTTCCAGCGGCTTCTCGCAGAACACGTGCTTGCCCGCCTGCGCGGCCTGGATCGTGTGCTGCGCATGCAGCGCGTTGGGCGTGACGACGTAGACCAGGTCGATGTCGGGGTTGTCCGCCATCCGGTCCATGGTGTCGTACGAATAGACGTTGCCGGCAGGAATGCCGTACTTCGCCTTCCATGCCTCGGCCTTGGCCGGCGTGCCGGTGACGATGCCCGCGAGGCGGCAATGCCGCGTCTTCATCAGCGCAGGCGCGATCTGGTCGGTGCTGAGCTTGCCCAGCCCGCAGATGGCGACGCCGAGCTTGCCCGACTCCTGCGCCCGGGCACGGGTGGAACTGGTGCTGATGAAAGGCGCCGCCATCGCGGCGGCCGTGGAAGCCAGGAACTGACGACGGGATACCTCGGGCATGGCCGGTCCTCGAACTGGGCACGCGAAAGGTACCCTGCGGCGAGGCCTGGCCGCCAGCGATGTCCGCTACCGGCCAGGAGCGGACGTTCGTCCTGACTCAGTTCAGCCACGAGTCCTCCGATGCAAGCGAACTGTCAGCCGCTGCATGCCGGTGCGACGCGGGCGCGCACATACTCGGTACTCCCAAAGCAATACGATGTCCGAAGCGCACCATCGCGGCGCCTTGCGTAGATCGTGTACTTCTTCGAGATCGACACAGGCAGCCCACAATCAGAGTCCCCATAACCAGTCATCAACGAAATGGTCTTGGGACCCTTACCCTTGATGTAGTCCGAAACTTCGAACGTGACGCGCACGGAATCGAGGAATCTTGGGCGGATAGGCGTGGCGCTCGTTGGAGTGCCTCCGGACAGTCTTGAAACTGCGTCCATGATGCTCTGCCAAGCGCCGCCGCCCGACGCCTGAGCCGGAGGCACTACTTCAATCTTGACCGGGCGACCAACGAAGACCATCTCCGCCTTCTCCAGGGGCTGCTGCTTTCCTTCTCCAGGGCTACACACGCATGCAGACGCCTGTGTCGGCACGCATCCCACAATGAAAAGCAGGACAGCGCAGTTTCGCATCATGGCAGCCGCTACAGCCTCAAGAGATTTTTGGCCCGCTAACGAGCCGATGCCAAGCCCGACGGGACAAGGGTCTAACGTCCGCTTTGGGACCCAAAGCGGACACTAACACCTGTCCCGGCCGACGGCAGCCACACACGATTGTTTTGCAATGCAGCTACATGGCATGGAGCTTCCACTCGTGCGTCTTGTAGTGCCATCCAAGACACTCCGCCGAAGGCCAGTGGCGGCGGTCCTTTGGCATGAAAGCTTTTTTTCCATGAAGGGCCGTTGAGACCTGGCTGTCCGCGCTGGAGTACTTCCCATCCCTGCCCATCGGATCGATGTAGTACACGGTGTGATCTGGCGCGATGGTTATGTAACCCCAATCGAACAAGCGATGATGCGTTGCGCAAAGCAGCAGGCCGTTGCACGTGGCCATCCGCTGCGCAGGGCTGCAGGCGTTCCATTCGATCAGGTGGGCCGCCTGAAGGGCATCCTCGAAGGTCAGCCCACAGATTGCGCACCGCCCCTGATACGCGAGCAACAGCGCCTTTCTGAAGATCGATTGCGCCGTGCCACGCACCTTGACCTGCGCGTAGATGTCGGCGGCCTTCCCGGGGTCGGAATCCAGCTCCGCGGCGAGCGCTTCTTCGGTTTCGCCTTGAGATGCATAGAGGAACGGGTTCTCGCTCTCGTTCCATGCGTAGTTGCGGACCTTCCGCAATCCTTCGGGCAGGTCATCCACATCCCAAGCGATGAACCCCGAGCTTGGCGTCTGATCCTGCGCATTCACCACCAGGATCGTCAAAGGCGGAAGCTTCTGGTCGAGGCAATACGCCTGGATGACCCCCAGCACATAACGAAGCGCGCGTGGGTGGACATTGATTGCCGCACCCAACTCCCCGTAGGTGATCAGCCCACTGGCCTTCGACGCTACCGCGGCTAGTACATTCCAAGCCCGGTAAGCACGCTCTTCCTGATTGACAGCCATCAACTCCCCCAAGTGTCCGACGAGACCGTCCCTAGATAGTAGCCAAGGAACCGCCAATGATCTTTGCGATCATCGCTTGCGCCTTCGGCCAGAGGCGGCCTGCCGGTCCGCGCCTTAACAAACGTAGTCCGGGTAAGCGAAGCGCACCACCCGCGGATTACGCGACGTGGACGATCGTCCCGCCAGCGATGCCGTCATAACCAGTAACCTGCGGACGGGCCCCGTGCGCTGGTCGCCAGCGGGTGTAGCCCGGGTAAGGACAGAGGCCGCACCCGGCACTACCCTTTGCGAATGATCGCTATGGGTCGAAAGCGGACGTTAACACTGGACGAGGCGACCGCCCTGCCCCAATGACCGTTTCGGCCACAAGCGGACATTTGCGTCGGGCACGGAACAGTACTCAGGACGCAGGCTTGGCTTCCGGGAATTTCCAGGTGCCGTCGAGAATGGCCTGCTTCGGGCGGTAGAGCCGCACCCAGTAGTTCCAGCCAGCCATGATCGGCAGGCAGTTTTGCACCTTGCCGTCACAACCACCGAACTGGATGGTGACCGAACCGTCGGCCGCTTTCTTTGCCGTGACGTCGTTGACCGAGTATGCGTCCAGGTCGTTCTTGTGGAAGTAGCCATCCTGCCCGTACACGCTGACCGACCAGAAGGCGTCGACTGGAACACCAGGCTCGACCCTCATCGTGTGGACTGTCTTCCCGTCGTTCTTCGGCGGCACCACGATCAGGTAGATCGCATCCTTCTCGTTGTTTCCGCCCCAGCCGCTGGCGGCACCAATCAGGTGTTTCTCCGGGTCCACTTGTCCCCTCGGACCAAACATGCCGCGGCTGTCGGTCAATGTCGCAGCACGCTGGATCAGCCGTGCACGGACATTATCCTGGCTCGCCGCATCCCACCTGGGGACTTCCCAGGATCCCGTGCCGGCCTGCTCCACCTTGACATGGTCCTGCAACGCGTGGGCTGCCTTCATGTCCGCCGGATCGTTCGGATTGGCAAACGTCCGAACGCCGATCAGCACGTACCGTGTTTCGGCGTCGTTCTTCGAAATGGTGAATGTCGCCGGCGCGTACACCGTCTTCAGAGCGTACTCATCCTGATCGATCACGAGGGCCGACATGAAGCGCTTGCCCGGATCTGGCAGCGTGACGGTTACCGGGCCTGCTTCGAGATCGAAAACCCCAGGCGAGTACAGCGTGTCACGATTCGATCGGATAACCGCCTGCTTGTCGATCGGCATCAACTCGCGGAGGATCCCGAGCTTGCCGATCCCACTCCCCTCGACCCGGCTGTTGAAATACTTGTCGCTCTCTGCGCGGACGAAGTTCTCTTCGGTCACCAGTGTCGGCTGCGACGCAGCGGCCGTCGTCGATGCCGCGGAATCCGGCGGTTGAGACGCGGCCGACGCCGCCGGCTCAGAAGGAGCCGCGGAACTGGTCGGCTTCTGGCACCCTGCAGCCGCCACGACGACGCAGACGACGCAGACGACGAAGGCAGCGTGCACGCGGGCTGTATAGCTTCTGGCATTCATAAGACCACCACCTTCTCCATGTCGGGAAGTACCATGCCTCGACGAAGAGCGGCAGTCTTGTTCTGGTCGCGTTTAGCTGGTGTGAGGGAGCGTGTCCGCTTTGGATCGGAAGCGGAAGTTAGCACCAGTTCCCGACGCTTAGGTAGCACCGATGCCCGCTATCGGCCATAAGCGGCCATTCGCCAACGCCTGAACTAAGCCGAGCCGCGAAGCGGCTTCGGCTTGCGCGAAGCGATTTGTGTTCGGCTTGAACGAACTGTTATGCCTTAGCCGACTACCCGCAGCGCGAGTGCTGACCGATAGACCTTGCCTGCCAGCCTATCAACAGCGTCCATGCCAGCAACCAGCTCCAGGGCACCGTCAGGCCCAACTCGGGTCACGGGCGCATAGTCGTTGAAGCTGCCAGATCCGCCATACACGCACATGACTGAACCCGAAAGTTCGTTGAGCTGCTGCTGCGAGAAGCCAAGCCTGAGAAGCTCCCTGGTTGCACAGAGGCAACTCTCGAAATGCTTCCACCAGCCGCACATTGGATCAAGGGATAGCATGGCTACGAGCTGATCCAAGTGATCTTCCAGGTCTTTCAACTGCTGATGCCTTTCCATAAGGCCTAACGCCTGAATCAAGGGGAGCCGCGAAGCGGCTTCCACTTGAATGAATTGTCAGGTGCCATCTGCGCCCACCTGCGACCAGCGCACCTCAAGACTTGACCACTCCCCTGGCCCAGCGCGGCAATCGGCAGCACGACGGAACTCTGCGCTGGCGACCGCTACTGGCACATCGGATCCCAACGGAGTGAGATCAAACAAATCCATGGCATCGTCTGGGCCGTGGATGTCCAGCATTCGTGACTTGAAGGTGTGCGGCTTCCCACCAAAGAGGGCGACCCCTTCTCTAGGGCCATCGTAGAAGTCGACCATCTCAATGACCTTCTCGAAACCATCCATGACGCCCAGCTACCTAATAGACGGACCCGTGGGTCCGGTTATACGTCTGACGCCACACCCCGGCGAATGGGCTGTAACCCCCTGATTGCACTTGAGCTTATGCAAGCTGGGTCCGGCCAACAAGCCGGCGTATAGCCGAGCGCCCACGGGTGCCCCCGGTCAATGCCTCACTCGGCCAACGCCCACCACGGTCAACGAACAGGGAGAGCCGCGCGCGGTTGCAATCCGGGCGCGGGACTGCGACAAACGACGGACCTCCGATCGGGTCCGCCCATGTCCTACGTACGCTGCGTTCGAGGTATCGCCTCCGGCGTCGAGTATTCCGCCGACGTACCGATGAACCTCGATCCGGTCGACGGCCGGCCGGTCGAGATGGTGCTCGACCTCGAGCGACTGGCGGGCGAGAAACCAGATGCGGCGTGGTATCGCCCGCAGCGTCGAGACCTGTGGCGCTTTGGCGCGTTGATGGCGCTCGATGCCGACGATCCGGTCGACGCCGCGCATCTCGTCCCGCTCGGCGAAGGCGCGACGCCGCTGCTCGATTACTCGACGCATCCGGTCGCGGCAAAGGCGGGCCTTGCGCTCCAGCTCAAGGACGAAGGCAAGGCGCATCCCGGCCACGGCGCGAACCCGACGCAGAGCTTCAAGGATCGCGGTATGGCGATGGTCGCCGCGCAGGCGCGACGACTGGGGCTGACCAGGCTCGCGGTGCCGACGCAGGGCAACGCCGGCGATTCGCTGGTGCGTTACGCGCTCGAAGGGGGGCTGAGCGTCGTTGTCGCAATGCCGGACGACACGCCCATGCCAATTCTCGGCGGCGTCGCCGCGGCCGCCAAGCGCTATCCCGATCGGGTGATGCTTGAGCTGGTCGGCCCGACCATCCGCGAGGCCGGCGCGTTCCTCAAGGAGCGCTACATCCCAAATGGCTGGTTTTCCGTCGCGACGTTTCAGGAACCTGGGTGGCGGATCGAGGGGAAGAAATCGCTCGGCCTCGAACTCGCTGAGCCGGTGCCGGGCGAAACACGCTGGTCGTTGCCCGATGCGGTGATCTATCCCACCGGCGGCGGCACCGGCGTGCTGGGCATGTGGAAGGCGTGGGACGAGCTCGAGGCAATCGGCATGATCGGTGCGCGACGCCCGCGCATGCTGTGCGTGCAAAGCGCACGAACCGCCCCGCTCGTGCGTGCGTTCGACGACGGCGCGGGGGACACGACAGTCGTCGAGGCGGGCCAGACCCTCGCGGTGGGTCTCAACGTGCCCGGCGGCGTCGGTCATTTCCGCGTGCTGGACATCATCCGGGCGAGCGGTGGCGCGGCGATCGCGGTCGATGAAGCTGAGATCGAAACCGAACTCGCAGCGGGGTGGCGCCGCACGCGCGACTGGATCTCGCCGGAGGGCGCAGCCTGCCTCGCTGCCCTGCCACAGCTGCTCGACCGCGGCCTCGTCCGGCGCGGTGAGCGGGTGGTCGCGGTCAACACCGGCTCCAGCGAGAAGTACCTGCCGACGCTGCGCCACCTGCTATGACGGCGCCAGATCCAGACCGTGGTTCAGGACGCAGGCCAGCCAACTCGCTGCGGACACTGCCGGCACCTACTTCCCCCGGATGAGTCCACTTCGCTGGGGAATAGGAGCCGCCATCGTCTCCAGGCGCCGTAGTCGGCGCTTCTCGGCCAGATTCTGCTCGCTCTGGTTTGAGGTCGGGCTGGCATTGGCCGAGTGAATCGTTGCCGATCCGGTAGCGCAACCCGCAGCGACAAGGCAGAACATCAGACTTAAGGCTGTGCGTAGTCTCATGATCCCTCCAAAATGGTAGTGACTGCCAGGCCCATCATCACCGACCTACCGAACGCCTTGAACTTGGATGTTGCTTGCCGCGGAACCGATCAGATCGGATCGTCGATCGACCTGGCCAGTTCGGTGAAAAGTTTCGGCCCCGCCTCGGTCATGTACCAGCAGTCCTCCATCCGGACTCCGAACTCGCCTGGAATGTAGAGTCCCGGTTCGTCGGAAAAGCACATGCCCGGTGCCAGCGGCGTGGTGTCGCCATGCACGAGGTAGGGCGGCTCGTGGCCGTCCAGGCCGATGCCGTGGCCGGTGCGGTGCGAAAGACCGGGCAGCCGGTAGCCGGGACCCCAGCCTTCCTTTTCGTAGTAGGCGCGTACGGCGTCATCGATGGCGCCCACCGGCGTACCCAGCTTGGCGGTCGCCAACGCCAGCTCCTGGCCGCGCTTGACGGTATCCCAGACGTTTCGCTGCTTCGCGGTCGGCTTCCCCATCACCCAGGTGCGCGAGATGTCCGATTGGTAGCCGTGCACGGTGCAACCCACGTCCATCAGGATGACCGAGCCCTCGCGCAGCGTCTGCGGCTGCTTGGATCCGTGCGGATAGGCGCTGGCCTCGTTCAACAACACGAGGGCGAACCCCGGCACGCCACCCAGTGCCGCCGTGGCGGCATCGGTCATGGCGGCGATCTCGTCGGGGCGCATGCCGGGTCGGACGTTGTCATGGACGTGGCGCAGTGCTGCCAGCGTGACGTTGTTGGCGACTTGCATCAGTGCAAGTTCGGCCGGCGACTTGATCAGCCGGACGGCTTTCACCAGGGCGTCGCCGGACACCACCTGGTAGGCCCCTGCGCTTGCATCGCGCACGCCGTCGACGATGAAGAGTCGCGTGGTGGATTCGAACGCTATCGGGCCTGAAGTGACACCGCGGTCGCGGAGGGCGCCCACCAGGAGGGCGAACGGGCTCTCGTGCTCATTCCAAGGCCGCACGTCGCCGCCGACTGCTAGGGTCTCGCGGACCGAGGGCACTTCGAAGGCCGGCGTCACGACGACGATCTCGCCCCGGGCCGGGATCACGGCGGCGGTCGTGCGCTCCGAGCGATGCCACTGGATCCCGGTGAAGTAATCCAGGCTCGAGCCTGACTCGAGGATCAGGGCGCCGATCTTCTGGTCGACCATCAAGCGTTGCAGCTTGGCGATCCGTGCCAGGCGTTCGTCGGCCGAAATCGGCTTGGCGCCGACGGTCAACGAGGTCAGGCCAGGCACACCGGCCGGTGCGGCGTGGGCGGCCCGGCCGACCACCGTGAAAGTGGCAGACGCGGCGCCGGCGGCGGCAACGGCTGCACTGAGAAAGTCGCGACGACGCATGGAGTCTCCGGACTGTTGCCTGGGGATGCTTCGCAGTATGAGGCCGGAACTTGCCTCTCCTACAGCCGGTCTCCGCCGTCCTCTTGCCGGGCATCGAGCTGCTCCAGCGCGGCGCGCTGGTCACGACTGATCACCTCCGGCTCGCGCAACGGACGACCGCTGGCGTCGAAGAACGGCGTTGCGCGCTCGCGACGCAGTCGAGCGCCGATGATGCCGGCGAAGATGCGCAACCCGCCCGTGATGAAAGTAAGCGGCGTGGCGCTGACCGGCGCGGTGGCCGTCTTGGCGCTCAGCACGATGCGACCCTGCGGACCGAACGCCGTGTCCACCGCTTCCGGCGCTGCATCGAAGCAGACTGTCACCAGGCCCGCGTAGGGCACCTTCGGATTGCGCGGCGTATTGCCCAAGGGCGTGCGACAGCACGACGCGTACCAGCGCAGCAGTCCGTTGGGACTGAGCGACATGCAGGCAATGTGCTCGGAGCCGGAAGTGAAACGCACGGCGACCGGTGCCATCGCGACGATGTCGGTGCCACCGCCGGCATCCAGCACGCCAGGCTGCCCGATGAAGCGTCCGTAGGCACGGCAGTCCTTGCAGTAACAGGTCGCCCGTGTGTAGGCGCGGCGGGTGTCCATTTCGCCCCTCACCGCTCCGCAGCGACAGCGCAATTGCATCGTCATGCCTGTGGTCTCCATGAAAAAATCCTTCTCCTTCCGGACCCCGGCGACTCTAGCATTGGCGCCGTCCTCCATCGACCGGCAGTGTCGATGTGCAGGCCCGCCGTCATCCCTCCAGCTCGCCCAGCCTGCGCTCGATGAAGCGCCGTTGCGGCGCCTGCTGCGTCAGTTCCAGTGCCCGCAGGTAGGATGCGCGTGCCTGTTCGGTTCTCCCCAACCGCCGGCACAAATCGGCATGTGCCGAATGCGCCAGCGGGTATTGAAGCAGTTCGCCCCGCGCGAGCAGGGCTTCGACGAGGGCCAGCCCCGCGGCAGGGCCGTCGCGCATCGCCACCGCCGCTGCGCGGTTCAGCTCGACCACCGGCGAGGGGTCGGCGCGCAGCAGCAGTTCGTAGATCGCAACGATCTGCGCCCAGTCCGTTTGCGCGGCGCTGGCGGAGGCGGCATGCACCGCGGCGATCGAGGCCTGCAGGCTGTACGGGCCGAAGCGGCGCGATGCACGGATCCGCTGCACCAGCGCCAGTCCTTCGGCGATCAGACGGCGGTCCCACAGGCTGCGGTCCTGCTCGGCGAGCAGCACGAGGTCACCACCCGTAGTAGCGCGCGCCGGCCGCCGCGACTCGTGCAGCAGCATCAGCGCCAGCAGGCCGAGTGTCTCCGGGTCGGGCAGCAGTTCCACCAGCAAGCGGCCAAGCCGGGTCGCTTCGCAGCAAAGATCGTGGCGCGTCAGCGACTCGCCCGACGTCGCCACGTAGCCCTCGTTGAAAACGAGATAGATCACCTGCAGCACGTTGTCGATGCGCTGCGGCAGTTCTTCGCGGGACGGCACCTGGTAGGGGATCCGCGCCTGGCGGATCTTCGACTTCGCACGGACGATGCGCTGGGCCACGGTCGGCGCCGGGATCAGGAACGCCCGCGCGATCTCCTCCGTGGTCAGGTCGCAGACTTCGCGCAGCGTGAGGGCGACCTGCGCATCGGCGGACAGGGCCGGGTGGCAGCAAGTGAAGATCAGGCGCAGGCGGTCGTCCTCCACGTCCTCGTCGAGGGCGGCACCGTCGCCGAGGTCGCTGTAGAGTCGCTCGGCGATCTGCGTCAGCGATGCGTCGAAGCGCGAGCGCCTGCGCAGGCTGTCGATCGCCTTGAAGCGCCCGGCCGACACCAGCCAGGCGCGTGGCTGCTCCGGTATGCCCTGCTGCGGCCATTGCTCGATCGCGGCGCGGAAGGCGTCGTGCAGCGCCTCCTCGGCGAGGTCGAAGTCGCCGAGGAGGCGGATCAGCGTGGCCAGGACGCGGCGCGATTCAAGGCGGTAGACCGCGTCCAGCCGGTCGCGGACCGGATCGCCACTGCGGTCGCCGAGGTCGCTCACCAGCTGGCTACCGTTCGAACTCCATCACTGGCCGCACCTCGACGCTGCCGAAGCGGGCCGACGGGATGCGCGCAGCGATGCGTATCGCCTCGTCGAGGTCGCGCGCCTCGATCAGGAAGAAGCCGCCCAGCTGCTCCTTGGTCTCCACGTACGGGCCATCGGTGGTGGAGGTGCGGCCGTGGCGGACGCGCACGACGGTCGCGCTGCTCACAGGCATCAGGGCCTCGCCACCCAGGAGATGGCCGCTCTGGCCCAGCTCGTCGGAAAGGGCAAAGTACTCGCCGAGGATCGCGTCGACCTCGTCCTTGGGCATGGCGTCGAACAGCTTCTCGTCGTCGTAGATCAGGCAGGCGTATTTCATGGTCGGCTCCTGTGAGGATTGCGCCGGGGCGCGGCAGGGGCGGCCGGTTCGTGCCGCCTTACCGGATAGTCGTCCCCAGGTGCCGGGTTTCGACATCCCGGTCCGGGGGATTACGCAGACGGGCTCGATTCGTCAGGCAGCGTGCGCTGCGCGCGGATCACTTTCCATGCGCCAAAGGTCAGGCCCAGCGCGACGGCCATGCCGGCCACGAACACCAGCCGCGAGCCGAACGCCGACAGCGCCTTGTGCAGCCACACGAACGTCAGGTCGCCGCCGCGATAGACCACCGTGTCGATCACCGCCTTGGCCTTATAGCGCGATTCGCGATCGACGCGGGTGTAGATCGTTTCCCGACCGGGCTTGGCCAGCGAGAACTCGCCGGCGCGCGTAGCCACCTGCACCATCGCCACCAGCAGCGGCACCGGCGACAGCGCCAGCATCGCGTAGCCACCGAGGATGGCGAACGCGGGGATCAGCAGCGTCGGCCCGACGCCGTAGCGACGCAGCAGGAAGCGCGTGAGCAGCAACTGCACCAGGATGGTCACGGTGTTCACCGCGCCGTCGATGATGGAGTAGTAGCGCGTGGCCGCGCGCGCATCGGGGTAGAACGCTTTCACTATAGCCGCCTGCTCGTTGTAGAGCAGCGTGCCGACGCCGACGCCGAAGAACACCGTGATCGCCAGCGCGCGCAGCAGCGGCCGCTGCCAGACCAGGCGCAGGCCGGCCACGATCGATCCGCCCATCGCGGACTCGCCGTCGACGCCGCCGCTGAGCTGCTCGCGCCGGATCGCCCACTTGCGCAGCTGCAGGATGCACAGCAGGCACACCGCGAGGAAGCCGGCCGACACCAGCAGCAGGTTGGCCACGCCGATCGTGCCTACCAGGCTGGTCGTCAGCAGCGGGCCAACCAGCGCGCCGATCGTGCCGCCCGCGCCGATGTAGCCGTACAGGCGCTTGGCGTGGTCGTTGTCGAACACGTCGGCCATGAAGCTCCAGAACACGGCCACCGCAAACAGGTTGAACACCGCCACCCAGATGAAGAACACCGCGCCGCGCCCCGGCACGTCGTGGTCGAAAGCCCAGTAGAAGCCGAGCAGGCAGGCGATGAAGACCAGGTACACCGCCGGCAGGAATACGCGGCGTGGGAAGCGCGACACCAGCGCCCCGTACACCGGCTGCAAGAGCACCATCGTCAGGAAGGTGCCAGTGAAGAGCACCTGCAGCGTGAAGTCCTTGAGGGCGAAGCCGTGCGCCGCCGCCCAGTCGATGCTGGCCTGCGGGAATACCGTGGCGATGTCGCCGGAGGCACCCATGGCGTCGCGGACGGGACGCAGCACGTAATAGCCACACAGCAGGCAGAAGAAATACAGCAGCGACCACCACAGCGGCGGCGACTCGCGCAGCGCGGCCTGGAAGTTGCGCAGGTGGCCGCCCTCGCTCCGGCCACGCTCGCCCCGGCCACGCTCGCCCGCGCCGTCGCCGACCGCGCCCTCGCCGTGCCCGCCTGTCGCCATGTTCCGCTTTCCTCGCGGCCGGCCGGCGCGCTGTGGGTTGGGCGGATGATAGGGGAGCGGCCGACGGGGCGTGAAGCAGGCGCGGGAGCGGCCACAGGCGCGGTCGCCGGGCCGGCCCTGCCCCGCACCGTCCCGCGGGAGCATTTGCTCTAATGGCCCCCCTTACGGTCGCTCGGCTGTAGGGCAGTCTCCACGAGCAGGGCGCAGGCAACGTGTTCGATTACATCATCATCGGTGCCGGCTCCGCCGGCTGCGTCCTCGCCAATCGCCTGTCCGCCGATCCCGACGTCCGGGTGCTGCTGGTCGAAGCCGGCCCGCGCGACAGCCATCCCTTCATCCACATGCCCGCCGGCCTGGCCAAGCTGGTCAACAACAAGCGGGTCAACTGGGATTACCACACCGCAGCCGAAGCGCAGCTCGACAACCGCGTGCTGTGGTGGCCGCGCGGCAAGGTGCTGGGCGGTTCCAGTTCGATCAATGCGATGTGCTACACGCGCGGCGTCGCCGGCGATTACGAAGAGTGGGCCGCGCTCGGCGCCGATGGCTGGGACTGGAAGTCGGTGCTGCCCTACTTCCGCCGCAGCGAGCGCAACCAGCGCGGCGCCGACGCGCTGCACGGCGACGAAGGCCCGCTGTACGTGTCCGATCTGCGCTACAGCAGCCCGTTGTCGCAGGCCTTCATCGAGGCCGGCCATCAGGCCGGTTATCCGCTCAACCGCGATTTCAACGGTCCCGCGCAGGCAGGGTTCGGCCTCTACCAGGTCACGCAGAAGAACGGCGCCCGCTGCTCCAGCGCGGTGGCCTACCTCGATCCGATCCGTGAGCGCCGCAACCTGACCATCGTCACCGATGCCCAGGTCAACCGCATCACCTTCGAGCGCGGCCGCGCCAACGGCGTGATCTATACCTCCAAGGGCCGTGCCTTCCACCAGCCGGCAGCGCGCGAAGTGCTGCTGTGTGGCGGTGCCATCAACTCGCCGCAGCTGCTGATGCTGTCCGGCGTCGGCCCGGCCGCGCTGTTGCGCCGCCACGGCATCGACGTCGTCGCCGACGCCGCACAGGTCGGCGAGAACCTGCAGGACCACCTCGACATCTGCACGCTGCAGCACGCCACGCAGCCGGTGACCTACGACCGCCTCAACGACGCCAAGGTCGCCTTCGACTACTACATGCGCGGCCACAGCGGCGTGGGCAGCAGCAACATCGCCGAAGCCGGTGCGTTCGTGCGCTCACGCTTCGCGCCCGACGATCGTCCGGACATCCAGCTGCACTTCGTCCCGGCCATGCTCGACGACCACGGCCGCCACCGCCTCAAGGGCATCGGTTACACCGTGCACGGTTGTTTCCTGCGTCCGCGCAGTCGCGGCCGCATCACCCTGGCCAGCGCGCGCGCCGGCGACAAGCCGCGGATCGAAGCCAACTACCTCAGCGATGCCGATGGCTTCGACATGAAGATGATGGTCGAGTGCGCCAGGCTGTCGCGCGAGCTGCTCGCGCAGCCGGCGTTCGATGCCTACCGCGGCGCGCCGATCTTCCCGGCACGCAACGATCTCGACGACGCGCAGCTGATGGAATTCATCCGCGCCAAGGCCGAGACCATCTACCACCCGGTCGGCACCTGCCGCATGGGCCACGACGAGGCCTCCGTGGTCGACCCGCAGCTGCGCGTGCGCGGCGTCGAAGGCCTGCGCGTGGTCGATGCCTCGGTTATGCCGACGCTGATCGGCGGCAACACGAACGCGCCGACGATGATGATTGCCGAGCGTGCCGCCGACTTCATCCGCGCGGGCTGAAGCACGCGGGCTGAAGCACGCTAGCCCAAGCACGCGGGTGCGACGTTCATTTTGCGCAGTGCCCGAACACGCAAAAATCTGAACAGGTGCCAGCAGGGCCTGCGAAATGAGATGCCCGGCACTTATCCCAGCCAAATCAGTCCGGTGAGTCCCATAGCTGCCACAACCCCTGAGATCGGAGCTAGAATCGGGCCGGATCGCAGCACGAACAGGCGCTCAGGGCCATGAATACCAATAACAAGAAGCGCTCCCGCGCCCTCCCGCGACTCGGCGCCATCGCCCTGCTGCTGCCGCTGACCCTGGGCTCCACCGCACAGACCCCGTTGCACTGGAACCCGCAGCCGAGCACGCCCAGCGTCGCGGCACAGGGCAGCGTCACGGTCACCACCCGCACTGCACCGCTCCCGCCGGCGCCGCCGCTGGCACCGGGATTCGATGTACGCCAGTTCGAATCGATGGCGCAGCAGCTGGTCGCCGGCCAGCGCGTTCCCGGCCTGGCGATGGCGCTGGTGCACAACGGCCAGATCATCAGCGCGCGCGGCTACGGCATCACCGACGTAAGCCACGCGACCGCGGTCGACTCGCACACCGTGTTCCGCCTGGCATCGCTGTCGAAGAGTTTCGCCGGCACGATGACCGGCTTGCTGGTCAATGACGGCTCGCTGCGCTGGGACAGCAAGCTGGTGCGGTACCTGCCGAGCTTCCAGCTCAGCGATCCGTCCGCGTCGCAGCAGCTCACCGTCGCCGACCTGCTCAGCCATCGCGTCGGCCTGACCCACAATGCCTTCGACCGCGACCTCGAGCGCTTCACCGATTACCGCACGCTGACGCAGAAGCTGGCGTACGCGCCGCTCAAGTGCGCACCGGGCACCTGCTACAGCTACCAGAACATTGCCTTCAGCCTGATCGGCGACGTGGTGTTTGCCGCCACCGGCGACTTCTATGCGCAGGAAGTGCAGCGCCGTCTGTTCAAGCCCCTGGGCATGAACGACGCCAGCCTCGGCCTGGAAGGCATCCAGGCCAGCCCGAGCTGGGCGCGTCCGCACGTGCGCGGTCGTGGCGGCTGGGTGTCGACGATGCCCAAGTCGACCTACTACCAGGTGCTGCCGGCCGCTGGCGTCAACGCCAGCGCCAGTGACATGGCGCAGTACCTGCTCGCCCACACCGGACATCGCCCCGACGTGCTGCCGGCGCCGCTGCTGGCGACGCTGCACCAGCCGCTGGTCGACACGCCGAGCGAGATGCGCGGTTCTTCCTGGCGCCGCCAGCGTCTTACCTCCGCCGGCTATGCACTGGGCTGGCGCGTCTACGACTACGGCGGCCATCGCATCGTGTTCCATGGCGGTGCGGTGCAGGGCTATCGCGGCATGATCGCGATGGTGCCCGACCGCGACTTCGGCGTCGCCGTGATGTGGAACAGCGAGAGCTCGCTGCCCTCCGGCCTGGTGCCGACCATCCTCGACCGCGCACTGGGCCTGTCGCAGCAGCAGTGGCTCGACGACGACATCGACGAGACCCTTTACGCCGACGCCGCACAGCCGGCCTCGCCGAACGCACCGGGCAGCCAGGCACAGACGGCCAGCTCCGCTCCGCGTTGATCCTCGCGTAGTCCGGCGATCGCGCCGGGCAGACGCACCACCGTCCGCACCGTCATCCCGGCGAAAGCCGGGATCCACGTTGGCGGTGACGCGAAGGCAACAGCAAGATGGATCCCGGCGTTCGCCGGGATGACGGGGTCCCGGGCGTCGCGCATTTCCGGATCCCCAAAAAAAAACTCTCCCCCCACCTGGGCTGCGGGGAGAGAGCTGGATTACGGCAATCGGGACTTTCTTATTTAGATCATCGGTGCCGGGGTGGCCGGCATTGCAGCGGCAACGGCCTTCTTGACCGACTTGCGACGGGCCGCCTTCTTCTTGGCAACCTTCTTCACGGCCTTCTTGGCGGCCGACTTGCGGGCACCGGCCTTCTTGGCGGCCTTCTTGGCAACCTTCTTGACGGCCTTCTTGACGGCCTTCTTACGGGCGGTCTTCTTGGCTACGGCCTTCTTGGCAACCTTCTTGGCGACCTTCTTGCGAGCGGTCTTCTTGGCTGCTGCCTTCTTGGCGACCTTCTTGACGGCCTTCTTCACTGCCTTCTTGCGGGCAGCGACCTTCTTCACGGCCTTCTTGACGGCCTTCTTGACGGCCTTCTTCACTGCCTTCTTGCGGGCGGCTACCTTCTTGACAGCCTTCTTGGCTACCTTCTTGGCAGCTTTCTTGGCAGCGGGCTTCTTCTTCGCAGCTTTCTTCATGGCCATGGGATGGCTCCTCGTCAGTGGTTGATCAGAGATTGATCAGTGGTCTTGCAGGTCTATAAAGCCCAGTAGAACTTGCTGAACTAGTCGGGTGCGTCCAGGCCGATGGAGCCGGTCTGTGCGCGCCCGGGCCGCGGGAGTCGGACCCGCGTGCAGCCGCCGACACGCAACGCGCGCCGGTACGGATGAGGCGCCCGCCAAGCGGCGGGCAAACAAAAACCCGGACCGCCGAAAGCGAGCCGGGTTGGATGAAACTCGATACCTGCGCCTTTGCGAAAACCCGTTTCGCGAAGGAAACGATCCCTGCTTCCACCGTGTCGACTGCCCGGTCGGAGGTTCGTTTTGTACCGCGAGTTGTTTCTTTGTTCGTACTCACTCGCTTCCGCAGGAGACGTCTGCTGGGCGAAACCTAATCACGCTTTTTCATACTGTCAACACATTGGCCGATTTTTTTTTGGGCCGGCGTGGCACCCGGCCCGGCCGGTCGCCGCCGTCGGCGGCGCGTCGCGACGCGCGTGCTTCGCGCGACGATCGCCGGGCTCGCCAGAATGTTTTTCTGAAACTGCTTTATTTAAGGGGTTTGCGAAAACAGAAACTGGTGCATGCGCAATCGACGGCGAACTCGCACGGCTTCCGCATGCCGATCGAAACGCGCTCCGCGGTCGGGCAAACGCCCCCTGTCGGAAGGTGCATCGAGGCGCTCCGGTTTCGCGTCGCACAAGCCGATTTGCGCGAAAGTGCGCGAACTTTTCCGGCACCCGCCGACCGCACTGCGGTGTCGGTCGAAGCAGTTCGGAGTCGTCGACGACGCATCGCTCGAGTTCGCTCGGCTGCTTCGACGCACCCTGTCGCCACCGTCGTCGAGGTGCGCTCGACGTCCTGCGATGCCGGTTCGCGGCAGCGCCGACATGCGTTCGGGAAGTCGGTGCGAGTGCAGCGATGGCATGGCGCCGCCGACTACGAATCACCTCATCGTCACTTTCCGAACTCGATCGGAAGGCCGCGCCCCGAAACGCAAACCGGCCGCACATGGCGGCCGGTGGCGGGATCGGTCGTGCATCGCACGACCGCCTGTTGCTCGCCACGCCCTGCGGGGTGGCGAGGCGGTGACTCAGTTGTCTTCTTCTTCGAGCAGCTCGGCGTAGTCGTCCGGCGCCAGCAGCTCGTTGAGCTGGTCGGGTTCCTCGATGGCGACGGTGAAGATCCAGCCTTCGCCGTAGGCGTCCTCGTTGATGGTCTCGGGCTTGTCGGCGAGCGCCGCGTTCACCGCGGTCACCTTGCCGGTCACCGGCGAGTAGACGTCGGAAGCGGCCTTGACCGACTCCACCACGGCGCAGGCGGTACCGGCTTCGACGCGGTCGCCGACATTCGGCAGCTCGACATACACCAGGTCGCCGAGCAGGCCCTGTGCGTGGTCGGAGATGCCAATCGTGACTTTGCCGTCACCTTCGACGCGTGCCCACTCGTGGGACTTCATGAACTTCAGATCGCCGGGAATTTCACTCATGACTGGCCTCGAACTTTGCGGGGGCTGCTTGGGGACGGCGCCTAGTTTACCGACGCGGAAGCAACATGCGAGAGGTGGGGGACGAACGGATCGGCCCGGCGAGAATCGTGCCGATCACAGCGGTGCCCATCAAAGCGGTGCCGGGTCGACGAGGAAAGGCGCACGCCCGCTGATCAGCGCATCACGCAGGTCGTCGATGCGGTCCTGCCCCCAGAACGGTTCGCCGTTGAGCACATAGCCGGGCAGGCCCGGCAGGTCGGCGGCGATCGCATCGGCGGTGTTGCGCGCGTAGGTCACCTCGACGGCGTCTTCCGCCGCCTGCGCCATCACGCGCTTCGCATCGACACCCTGCGCGGCGAGCAGCCCGGCGACCACGTCGGGGTCGGCCAGGTCCTGGTCGTTCGCCCACAGCGCGCGGAAGGCGGCGTCGGCGTAGTCGGAAGGATCGTGACCGGCCTCCACCAGCGCGATCAGGCAGCGGTCGGCCAGGGCGATGTCGACCGGCCAGAACTTCGGCTTGAGGTTCAGCGGCAGGCCGCGCCGGGCGCGCCAGCGTTGCAGCTCGACCAGGCGGTAGCGCTGCCGCGCCGGTGCACGCTTGCCCAGCGGCAGGCCGCCGTTGGCATCGAACAATTTGAAGATCCTGATCGGCCTATGCACGAGGGTGGCGCCGCATTCGCGCGCCACCTGGCGGATGGCCGCATGCCCGAACCAGGCATACGGCGAGATCAGGCTGTAGTAATAGGTGACCGTCGCGCTCACCGAAGTCCCCTTCGCCGGCTCAGCCGAGCACGCCGTCCTGGGCCTTGCCGTCGCGCACGAACGGGAACTTGACCACGCGCACCGGCACTTCCTTGCCGCGGATGTCGACGCGGACGTTGCCGGCGGTGCCCAGCGGGATCTCGCCGGCCGGCACGCGCGCGAACGCGATCGCCTTGCCCAGCGTCGGCGAGAACGTGCCCGACAGGATCTCGCCCTCGCCGTTGTCGGTGAGGACCTTCTGGCCGTGGCGCAGCACGCCCTTCTCGTCCATCACCAGGCCGATCATCTGGCGCGGTGCGCCGGCGGCCTTCTGTGCCTGCAGCACGTCGCGGCCGATGAAGTCGCGGCCTTCGTCGAGTGCCACCGTCCATGCGAGCGCGGCTTCGTACGGCGTCACGTCGTCGTCCATGTCCTGGCCGTAGAGGTTCATGCCCGCTTCCAGGCGCAGCGTGTCGCGCGCGCCCAGGCCTGCCGGCTTGACGCCCGCGGCGAGCAGCTCGTTCCAGAAGGCGACGGTCTGGTCTTCCGGCACGACGACTTCGAAGCCGTCCTCGCCGGTGTAACCGGTGCGGGCGACGAACACGTCGGTGCCGCCCTGGGTGCGCGCCTGCGCGGCGGCGAACTTGCCGAGCTTGGCGACGGCGGCGCGGTCTTCCTCGCGCAGCAGGCCGAGCACCTTGTCGCGCGCGGTCGGGCCCTGCACGGCGATCATGCCGAAGTCGGGACGCTCGGTGACGCTCACGTCGAACGCCTTGGCCTGCTCGCTGATCCACGCCAGGTCCTTGTCGCGCGTGGCGGCATTGACCACCAGGCGGAAGAAGTCCTCGTCACGGAAATAAATGATGAGGTCGTCGATCACGCCGCCGCGCGGGTTGAGCATGCAGGTGTACAGCGCCTTGCCCGGCACCTTGAGCTTGTCGACCGAATTGGCGACCAGGCGGCGCAGGAACTCGCGAACGCGCGCACCCTTGAGGTCGACCACGGTCATGTGGCTGACGTCGAACATGCCGGCGTCGCTGCGCACCAGGTGGTGCTCCTCGATCTGCGAGCCGTAATGGATCGGCATGTCCCAGCCGCCGAAGTCGACCATCTTGGCGCCGAGGGCGCGGTGGGTGTCGTTGAGGATCGTCTTCTGGGTCATGGCTCGGGGGATCTGTCAGGGGCGAGCCCGCAATTATCACACCTGCGGCCGTGCGACTGCAGACCATGCTGTGGGGCATGGTGTGCGCGCTCTGGCGCCTGCCCGCTGCCCCTCCTACTCGGTCGAGCCTTCGTTGTAGCAGCGCACGCGGCTCGGGGCGACGCGGACGAACTTGCCGGTGGCCCGGTCCAGGCGCATCGCCCAGCGCGTGGCCGGGAGCATCTCCAGCTCGGCCGCATGAACGGCGCCGGTGTCGATGATCGCGATCAGCCCGGCGTCGTCGATGCCATCGCGCTGGCAGGTGGCGATGACCACCAGCTCGTCGCGGCGCAGGATCGGGTACGGCACCGCATCGGTGATCCGCCAGCGTGGCTCGTCACCGAGGCGATCGACGAACTCCGAGGCGAGCAGCTTCAAGGTGCGGTCTTCGGCGTCGTCGAGGGTGGCGATGCTGCGCGCACAGACTTGGCCGGGCTCGCTGCCGGAGCCGACACAGCTGCCAGTGTTGGACTTCAGTCCCTCCGGCCAGGGCGGCACGATCATGCCGACCAGGCTCGGTTCGGCCGCCGACACCGATGCGGTGATCGCTGCAGTTGCGATGAAAAACGACATCGCGAGCAGTAACGATCGACGCATCTCGTGCTCAGCCCGCGGGCTCGACCTGCAGGCTCATGCCGCGGCTGGCGGTGATGCGCACGGCCGAGCCTGCGGGCAGGTCGGGACCGGTCACTTCCCAGTACGCGTCGGCGATCTGCACGCGGCCGCGGCCGTTGACGATCGGCTGATCCAGCGGGACCACGCGCCCGACCAGGGCCTCGGCGCGGCGGTTGAGGTTGGGCTGGTCGCTGCCGCGCTCACGACCGCGAAACCAGGTCCGGTAGACCTGGATCGAAGCGAAGCTCAGCACTATGAACGCCGCAACCTGCGCCAGCACCGGGATGTCGGGGATCAGCAGCACCATCGCGAACACGGCCACGGCGGCAAAGCCCAGCCACAGCATGAACGCTCCAGGTGCCAGCGCTTCGGCCGCGAACAGCAACAACGCCACGACGGCCCAGGTGAACACATGCCAGTTCATGGATGCACCCCACTGCATGCTCAGCCTCCCACGCGCGGCGGCGGCGGCGCGACCGGTGCGCGCACCTGCTGGCGATCGAGCGCCTCCTTGGCCAGCTCGGCGATGCCGGCCAGCGAGCCGATCACGCCGGCCGACTCCATCGGCATCATCACGAACTTCTGGTTCGGCGCCTCGGCCAGCGCCTTGAACGCCTCGATGTACTTCTGCGCGACGAAGTAGTTGATCGCCTGCACGTTGCCCTGCGCGATCGCGGTCGAGACCATCTCGGTCGCCTTGGCTTCGGCCTGGGCGAGGCGCTCGCGCGCCTCGGCTTCGCGGAACGCCGCTTCCTTGTTGCCTTCGGCCTCCAGGATCACCGACTGCTTCTCGCCTTCGGCCTTGAGGATCGCCGCCTGGCGGAAGCCCTCGGCCTCGAGGATGTTGGCGCGCTTCTCGCGCTCGGCCTTCATCTGCCGTGCCATCGAATCGACCAGGTCGCGCGGCGGCTGGATGTCCTTGAGCTCGATGCGATTGACCTTCAGGCCCCACGGATGGGTCGCTGCATCCACCGCGACCAGCACCTTGGTGTTGATCTCGTCGCGCTTGGACAGCGATTCGTCCAGGTCCATCGAACCGATCGCGGTACGGATGTTGGTCATCACCAGGTTGAGGATGGCGATCTCCAGCGTCGCCACTTCATAGGCCGCCTTGGCGGCATCGAGCACCTGGAAATAGACCACGCCGTCGACCTTGACCACGGCGTTGTCCTTGGTGATCACGTCCTGGCTGGGGACGTCCATCACCTGTTCCATCATGTTGATCTTGCGGCCGACGCCGTAGACGATCGGGATCAGGAAGTGCAATCCGGGGTCCATCGTGTGGGTGTACTTGCCGAAGCGCTCGACTGTCCATTCATATCCCTGCGGCACCATCCGCACGGTCTTGAACAGCACCACCACACCTGCCAGCAACAGCACTACGGCCAGAATCGAACCCATGCTTTCCCCTCCCTGTCTGTGGGCCGAGTATAGGCCCAGACCACGGGAGCCCAGAGCATGGCGGCCACCGCCTGCGACGGTTTCGACGGTCGCCGCATCCAGACCAGTGACATGCCACTGAACCCCATACCCGCCAGCGCGCCCGCCCCCTGCCCGTCGACGCCGGCGTCGGGTGCCCCGCGCAGCAGTTTCGCCATCGACGTGCCCGACGCGCTGCTGGCGCGGGCGCGGGCCGGAGACCGCTCGGCGTTCGAGCAGATCTACCGCTGGTTCGAGCGGCCGGTGTTCAACCTGGCGTTGCGGATCCTTGGCGGCGCCTACGCCGGCGACCGCGAGGAAGCGGCCGAGGTGTTGCAGGAAACGATGCTCAAGGTCTACGGCAAGCTCGGCGAGTTCCGCGGCAACGGCAGCCCGTTCTGGGGCTGGCTGCGGCAGATCGCGGTCAACGAGGCGTTGATGCGGCTGCGCAGCCAGCGCCGCCACGTCCACGACGTGCCGCTGGACGGCGACGACCTGGTGATGGACCCGGGTCCATTGCCGACCGCCGCCGCCGATGCCGCGGCGCTGGGTCGCGCCCTGGCCCAGTTGCCCACCACCACCCGAAGCGTGCTGTGGCTTTACCACGCCGAGGGCTACACCCACGAGGAGATCGCGGCGCTGATGCAGCGCACGGCGAGCTTCTCCAAGTCGCAGCTGGCACGCGGCGGACGCCGCCTGCGTGAGCTGCTCGAACCCGATCAAGCTGGAATGAACCAGGAGAAGGCACATGCCTGATGCCGACCGCCCCCGCATCCCGATGCCTGGCGACCCGATGCCTGGCAACTGGAACGAAGCCTTCGCCGCGCTGCCGATCGAATCGCCCGGCACCGACGGCTGGCAGCGACTGACCCGCGCGCTCGATGGCGCCGCGGCGGACGCGACCGCCCGCCCCCGTCCTTCGATGCGCCGTCGTAACCGCTGGCCGATGTGGCTTGCCGCCGCTGCCGCCGTGTCCGCGGTGGCGCTGGTGCCGGTGCTGCGCGACCAGGATGGTTCACCGGTGTCGACGGGACCTGCGCAGATTGCCGTCGCACCGTCACCGTCTGCGTCGTCACCGACGCCGGCCGCAACGCCGGCAACGACCCTTGTCACGACGCCTTCGTCCGGCTCGACCGCCGTGCCCGAAGTCGCCATCGCCACGACGCAACCGGCCGAGCGCAACGTCGCAAAGCGCAAGCCGACCGGCACGCCGACACGCAAGCCGGCACCGGCGGCATCACCGCTTCCGGGTCGCAACGACAATGCCACCCGCGTCGCGAGCAGCGATGCCACCGCGACGACACCCGACCTGACCGCAGCCGCGCTCGCCAACCGTGCCGCCGAGATCCAGTCGCTGCAGGCCGAGTCGGCCCAGCTGGAGGCTCTGGTCGCGCTCGCTCGCGATTCACGCGTGTCCTCAGCCAGCGGCGCGGCGTTGGGTGTCGAACTCGACGAGCGCATCGGCCGCATCGATGCCTCGCTGTCGCAACCGGGCCTGGCCGACAGCGAACGCGCCGTCCTGTGGCAGCAGCGCGTCACCACGATGCGCGCGCTTGCCGAAGTAGAAACCACCCAGCGCTGGCTCGTCAGCCATGGCGAGCGCTACGACGGTGCCCTGGTCAGCGTCGACTGACTTCCATCCCTTTCATTGCAGGACTTTCAGCCATGACGCCGACCGATTCCATGAGTTCCCGCTCCAGCCTGCGCGCGCAGCGACGCGGGATGGCGATGTTCAAACCCACCGTGCTGGCGGCATCGATTGGCCTGTCCATTGGCCTGCTGTTCGCATTCGTCGCGACAGCGCAGACCACCGGCACCGGCGCCGCCGATGCCGCCAAGGCGAAGGAGCTGGCCGCGGCGCGCGAAGATCTCAGGCAGGCCGCCAAGCGCGTGGCCGAACTGTCGGGCGGGTATGACGTTGCGCGACAGATGAACCTCGAGCGCCGCTTCGAGCAGCGTCCGGTGATCGGCGTGGTGCTGGCGCCCGAGGCCAAGGTCGGCGTGCGCATCGCCGCGGTCACGCCCGACAGCGCGGCGGCCAAGGCCGGCCTGCGCAGCGGCGACCTGCTGACCACGATCAATGGCAAGCCGCTCGCCGGCAAGGACAGCGACCAGCGGCTGACGGCCGCACGCGCCCAGCTCGGCGACCTGGACACGCAGAAGGCGATCACCCTCGGTTATGAGCGCGATGGCAAGACCGCATCGGCGAAGGTCACCCCGCAGATCGGCGACCGCGTGTGGCTGATGCGCGATGGCAACGGCGGCGTGTTCGCCGGGCGCGGCGAAGGCATGGACGGCCCGCTGATGTGGACGCCCGATGGCGAAGGCGCACAGCCGCGACCGATGCCCCTGCCGCTGATCTCGCCGGAGGTTCGCACCGAGATCATCCGGATGGGACCGACCGGCGACTGCAAGGGCGCGGACTGCCGCCTGCCGCTGCTGGCCGAGACGTTCCGCTGGAGCGGATTGAACCTGGCCGCCGTCGACGGCCAGCTCGGCCGCTATTTCGGCACCGACCACGGCGTGCTGGTGGTGAGCACCGGTCCCGAGCTCGACGGCCTGCAGGCCGGCGACGTGATCCAGCGCATCGACGGCAAGGACGTGAAGACGCCGCGCGAAGCGATGGCGGCATTGCGCGACAAACCGGCCGACAGCAAGGTCGGCGTGACCTATCTGCGGGATCGCAAGAGCGCCACCGCGCAGATCACCGTGCCCAGGACCGCGATGCTGCGCCTGCCGCCGGTGCCACCTGCACCGCCGGCACCACCGAAGGCACCCGTTGCGCCGAAGGCACCGGCTGCGCCGAAGCCGCCGGCACCGCCGCAGGCGCTGGAGATGCCGGCACCGCCTGCGCCACCCGCAGCACCCGCACCGCCGGCACCGCCGACGTTCTCGTTGCTGCTGTAGAGAATTCGCGGTCCGAAGACCCGGCAATGAATCGCCGAGCGTCGTCCGCCGGGTCGGGGATTGCGCAGCAGCGGGACATGGATGTCCCGCGTCAACGCAGACTCACATCGACGAAGGCTCGACCCACTTCTTGAACACCGCGTCGATCTTCGCGTCACCGACCTTCTTGCCGTCCTCCAGCTGCGAGGCCTGCTCGAACAGCGGCATGATCATCGCCATGCCGTCGATCTTCGTCTTCAGATGCACGCCCGGCGCCTTGCCGAGGAAACCGTCCCAGCGCGCGCGCACCTTGGCCCAATAGCCGTTGGTCGCATCCCAGTACTTGTAGGCCGGCGCGAAGTCGACCTCGGTGGTCTTCTGGTAATCGTTGAAGCCGAACTCGCGTGCCAGCTCGACCTGTGAACCGTCGGGCTTGCGCAGCACCTTGGTGTTGAACTGCTCGTGGGTCCAGCCCATCGGCGTCAGCGTGTGGCGATTGACCGCGCTGATGGCGTTGTAGTCGTGGCGCTGCGTGTACTCGCGACGCGGCAACGGACGCCAGCTCAGGTCGCTGGTCCACGTGGCCACGCCGTTGTCGTAGGTCCATGCGCCGGTGCCACAGTAGCGCGGCGCGTCGCTGACCTCGTACACGCACTGGGTCCAGGCACCGCGCGTCAGTTCCGCCGGAACCGGGGCGCACCTGCCAGGTCTGCTCGGCGGTGAACTCGAAGCGCGTGGCCGCCTCGTACGTCCAGTCCTGGCGCCAGTGCTTGGTGACGTGGCCGCTCTTCTCGTCCACCAGGATGTGCTGCAGCACGACCCTGGTCGGCGTGTCCTCGACGACGATCACGACCTCGTTGCCGCCGCTGCGCATCGCCGGGTGACGCTCGTAACCGGGCTGCAGCAGCACGGTCTCATCGAAGGCGAAGTCGACGATGTACTCGCCCTTCATCGCAAGGATCGAAGCGCGGTCGCGCGCGGTGTCGGTCGCCGCCGGCGCGGCGATGGCCTGCATCGGCAGCACGGAGAGGACGGAAAGCAGAAGCAGGTGCGGGCGCATGTTCATGGCTGGCTCTGTGTGAAGTTGAAAGGAATTTCGTGGCGCCGGCTGCATCACCAGCTCACGCTCAGGCTGACGCCGACGTTGCGGCCTGGGCTGGTGTAGCGATCGAGCACGGTGCTGGTCGCGGCCTGCTGGCTGGCGATCGTTCCGGCCTCCCAGTACTTGCGGTCGGCGAGGTTGAACACGCCGGCGTTGAACTCGGCGCCAGGCGCGAAGGCCCAGTGGCCGAGCAGGTCGAACACGCCGTAGCCCGGAGTCTCGAAGCGCCCTGCCACCGGCAGCTCGTCGTCGCGTCCGGCAAAGCGACCGGCCAGTTCGACGCCCCAGCTGTCGCGGTCGTAGGCGATGCCCAGCGATGCCCGCAGCGGGTCGATCGACTCCAGCGGCGTGCCGGTGTCGCGATCCTCGCCCTTTGACCAGGCCGCCGAACCGCGCAGCGACCATCCCGCCAGCGCCTCCGACAGCGCGCCCAGGTCGACGCCGGCGCGTGCTTCGGCGCCGTAGATCTCGGCGTTGGCGACGTTCTGCGACTGGAAGACGATCAGCCCCTGCGCATTGGTGCCGGTATCGCGCAGCGATTCGATGAAGTCGTCGTAACGGTTGTAGTAAGTGGAGAACTCGGCGAACACGGCCTCGTTGGAGAAGCGCACGCCGAGCTCGACGCCATCGCTGGTCTCCGGCTTGAGATCCGGATTGGGGACGGCGGTGTAGCCGAACTGCAGGTTGGTGAAGCCTAGGTTGACGTCGTTGTAAGGCGGCGCACGGAAGCCGTGCTGGTAGCCACCGAACAGCGACCAGTCCTGGGTGAAGTGCCAGACCGCGCCGAGCTTCGGCGACACGCTGGTCTCGGTCATGTCGACCACGCCCAGGCCCGGATTGTCGGCGGCATAGATCGGGTCGATGCTGGAGTCGAGATCGAAGTGGTCCACGCGCAAGGCCGGAATCAGGCGGAGCTGGCCGTCGGCGAAGGAGATCTCGTCCTGCACGTAGAGCGCCGCCAGCGTGGTGGTGCTGGTCGGGAAATCGCGCACCGGGAACACGTCGGGCAGGATCGCGTTGCTGACCGCACCGGTGGTCAGGTTGATCGAGCGGCCGTCACGCTTCTGCCTGAACTCCGTGTCGGTGTACTCGAAACCGTAAGTCAGGCTGTGCTCGACACTGCCGCTGCTGAAGTCCTTGTGCAGCACGGCCTCGGCGCCGACCAGGCGCTGGTCGAAGTTGAACTCGCGCTCGCGACGCGTCGGGTTGGTCACCCGGCCGGTGCTGCTGACGGTTTCGCGCAGCTCGAAGGTCTTCTGCGTGGTCTCGCTGTCCTGGCGATAGACCTGCCACTGCAGCGAGTCGACCAGCGCCGAATCGATCGAGTCGACTTCGTGCGCGAACGAGACACGGGCCCGCGTCTGCGTGTCGTCACCGGTAAGCGAGGTGGTGCGGGTGCGCGGCGTGGTCGGCGGCGAGCCCGGCGGCAGCGCTGCCAGCACGCGCGAGGTCAGCACGTCGGTGTCGACCTGGTCTTCGTTGCCTTCGACGGTGAGCTTGAAGCGCTGGTTCCCGCTCGGTGCGAACACCAGCTTGGTGAGCAGGCTGCGGCCGTCGTAATCCTGCGGGTTGGCGGCGGTGCGGCTGGCGCCCTCGCTGCGGTCCTCGCCCATGGTCTCGGTTTCCTGGCCCTGGTGATGGTTCACCGCGACCAGGCCCGACCAGCGATCGCCACCGAAGGCGGCAGTGGCCGCGCCGAACAATCCATCGTCGGCGCCTTCGTAACCGAGCTTGAAACCAAAGTAGGCGTCCTTGCCCTCCTCCAGATAATCGGAGGGATCCTTGGTTGCGAACGCGACCACGCCGCCCAGTGCATCGGAGCCGTACAAGGCGCTGCCCGGGCCACGCAACACTTCGACGCGCTTGAGCGTGTCGAGGTCGACGAAGTTGCGGTTGGCGGTGGAGAAGCTGCCGATCGAGAACGCGTCCGGCACAGCGATGCCGTCGGTCTCGATGCGGACGCGGTTGCCACCCAGGCCGCGGATGCGGATGTCGCCCAGGCCGAAGCGGCCGGTGCCGGTGGTGACGGTGATGCCTGGCTCGTAGCGGAACAGGTCCTTGAGGTTGCGCACCAGTTCGCGGTCCATCTGCTCGCGGTCGATGGCGGTGACCACCGACGGCACGTCGTCGAGCGCGCGCTCGGTGCGGGTGGCGGTGACGACGATGCGGTCGAACTCGCTGGTGACACCGGACGCGGCTGCGGCGCCGGTCAGCGTCGCGGAGGGTTCGGCGCCGCTGTCGGCGGCACGGGCATGGGCTGGCAGCGCCAGCATGAGGGCCACGGCGAGGGTGGTCGGGACAAACTGGGTCGAAACGGGATGCATGGACACGGGCTCGAGTGATTGTCGAGGCGTGCTGGCAGCCGTTCGGACGGCGGGCTTGCGGGCCTTGGAGAGAGACGTTGAGTGGGAGCGGCAGCATCCTTGCCGTCCGCCTTCGCGCACCACCCTCCCCAGGGCGGCGACGCGGCATGCCGGCGCGCCCGGATTCCCCGGGGCGCGCCGATCGGTGATCTGTTGGATTACTTGGTGAGGATCAGCTTGTCGTTGCGCGTGTGGCGCAGGCGATAGACCTCGTCGCCGTGGCGGATCAGCACTTCGCGTCCACCGCGCAGCAGGTCATCGCTCTCGACCAGCGAGGCGGACAGGGTCAGGCCCGGAGCGGCGAGTGAGATCGGCGGGACGAGGGGCGCGGAACGGTCGGAACGTGGCTTCAGCTGCAGTGGTTGGCGCAGAGACATGTTCGTGGCTCGGTCGGGGTGACGCGAGTAATGATAATGATTCTCATTACTGCGTCAACACCCGAGCGGGACCGATGGACCGGCTCAGCGCACGGCGGCTTCCACTCGTTGCCAGTCGCTTTCCTGCAGGCGCTGCGCCAGCTCCAGCGCTTCCAGGTTCTGCAGCAGCTGCTCGGGTCGGCTCGCGCCGAGGATGACGCTCGATACATGCGGATTGCGCAGGCACCAGGCGATTGCCAGCGGTGCCGGCGCCACCGCCAGCTCTCCGGCGAGTTCGACGAACCGGCGCGCGCGTTCCACCCGCCCTTCGTTCTCGCCGAGCACGCTGCGCTGCAACCAGCCCAGGCCCTCACGACCCAGGCGCGCTTCGGTCGGCACGCCGGCGTTGTACTTGCCGGTCAGCACGCCCGACGCCAGCGGCGACCAGGTGGTGGTGCCCAGGCCAACCTCGGCATACAGCGGCGCGTACTCGAGTTCGACGCGCTCACGGTGCAGCAGGTTGTATTGCGGCTGCTCCATCGTCGGCGCCACCAGGTGCTGGGCGCGGGCGACCTTGTGCGCCTCGCGGATCTGCGCCGCGGTCCATTCCGAGGTGCCCCAGTACAGGACCTTGCCCTGGCCGACCAGCGCATCCATCGCTCGCACGGTTTCCTCGATCGGCGTGTCCGGATCGGGACGGTGGCAGTAGTAGAGGTCGAGGTAGTCGACACGCAGGCGCCTGAGGGCGGCGTGGCAGGCATCGGTGACGTGCTTGCGCGACAGTCCGCGCTGGGTCGGCCGCGGCTCGGCAGCGGCGCCGAAGAAGACCTTGCTCGACACACAGAAGCCGTCACGCGGCAGGCGCAGGTCGGCGATCACGTCGCCCATCACCTTCTCCGCCTCGCCATTGGCGTAGGTCTCGGCGTTGTCGAAGAAGTTGATGCCGTTGTCCCAGGCGGCGGCGATCAGGTCGCGCGCGGTCGAGCGACCGATCTGCGAACCGAAGGTGAGCCAGGCACCGAAGGACAGCGCCGACAGTTGCAGGCCGGAGGAACCGAGGCGGCGGTATTGCATGGGGGAGACTCCCGGGACGGGTCGTTCAATGACGAGGCGTTCAGTTTAGCGACCTGCAGTTCGGCGGCGTGCGCGCCCGGCGATCGCATCTGTACAATGCGCGCCATCCCTCCTCCGGGGAGTAGCCCACCGGCGAGCGTCAGCGACTGACGATCTGCCGGGACCTGCGTCAACACACTTGGCCCAACGGCCATGGCGCAGGAGCGGCAGCCAGCCGGCACACGCCGGCGAGCGACCACGGGCAAGACCGAAGGCAGGCGTCACGCGAGCAACTGGCATATGCCGGGTCGGGCCGCGTGGCGTTTGCCTTTCGCGTCCACGCGGAAGCCCGACCTCCGGAGTCTCCATGGATCAGTTCACGCTGGGTAACGTCCCCCTGATGACCGCTGCCGTCTCGACCGGCACCGTCGCGCTTGCCGAAATCGGCGACAAGACCCAACTGCTGGCATTGCTGCTGGCTGCGCGTTTCCGCAAGCCCTGGCCGATCGTCGCCGGCATCCTCGTCGCCACGCTGCTCAACCATGCCCTGGCGGCCTGGTTCGGCACGCTGGTCGCGCAGTGGCTCAATCCACAGGTACTGCGCTGGGTGGTGGCGATCAGCTTCCTCGCCGTGGCCGTGTGGACGCTCAAGCCGGACAAGCTCGACGACGAGGACGGTGCCCTGCCCGCCCGGGGTGCGTTCGTTGCCACCACGATCGCCTTCTTCCTGGCCGAGATCGGCGACAAGACCCAGGTCGCGACCGTGCTGCTGGCCGCCCGCTACCAGCCGTTCTGGGAAGTGGTGGCGGGCACGACGCTGGGCATGCTGGTGGCGAACGTGCCGGTGGTGCTGCTGGGCAGCCGCCTGGCCGACCGCCTGCCGCTGAAGACCGCCCGCACCGTCGCCGCGATCGTGTTCCTGGCGCTGGCCGCCTGGGTGGGACTGCGCGGGCTGGGCTAGCCGCGGCTGGGGTTCCGGACCGTCCCCCTCCCACGGCTGCATGCCGACCCGGGACCCGCGCTATGCTCGGCGCGGGCATCAAGGGGACACCGATGCACATGACGGGCGGCAGGATCCGCGAGGTCGTTGCTTCATTGCTGGCGCGACCGGACGAAATCATGCTCGAGATCGGCGCCGGCGGCGAACTGCTGGTGGCACGCCTGCGCGCGGCGCTCGCGGCGATGCTGCTGCTGTTGCCGCTGGCGAACGCCCTCGGCGGCGGCGGCATCAACGAGACCATAATCGGCCTCGGCGGCGCCCTGGTCGTCAACGTGTTCGCCCAGGTCTGGTTGTCGCTGGCGCGCCGGCGGCGCCTGTACCGCTGGCTGCCTTTCGCCTCGTCGGCATTCGACGTCACCGCGACCACGCTGGTGCTGGTCGCGCTGGCCGCCAACCACCTGCCGGCCGGCCTCAACAGCCTGATCGTCTGGTGCGGCTACATCCTGGCGATCCTGCTGACCGCACTGCGCAGCGACGGCCGCATCGCCCTGTTCGCCGGCACGCTGGCGATCGGCCAGTACGGCCTGCTGGTGCTGGCGGTGTTCGCCCTGGCCAGCTCGCCGGAGCAGCTGCTGTCCAGTGACTATGGATCCGTGACCCTGGGCAGCCAGGCCCAGCGGCTGGTGCTGCTGATGATGTTCACCCTGATCACCGCCATGGTGGTCTACCGGATGCAGCGCCTGGTGGAGCTGTCGGGCACCGACGGCCTGACCCGCCTGCCCAACCGCACCTGGCTGCTGCACCGCGTGCCGCGCCTGTTCGACAGCGTCCGCCACGACGGCGACAGCCTGACCCTGGCGCTGATCGACCTGGACCACTTCAAGCGCATCAACGACGCCCACGGCCACCATGCCGGCGACCGCGCCCTGCGCCACGTCGTGGCGGTGCTGCGCGAACTGGCCGAGCCGGGCGAGTGGCTGGTGCGGATCGGCGGCGAGGAATTCGTGCTGCTGCTGCGCAAGCCCATCGGCACGGCCTGGGAGCGCGTGGATGCGATCCGCCGGGCCCTGGGCGAGCGGCCGTTCCAGCCCGAGCGCGGCGCCGACGCGATGCCGCTGAGCTTCAGTGCCGGCCTGGCGGGGTTCCCGCACGAGGGCTCGGACCTGTCACGGCTGCTGCGTCGGGCCGACGGCCGGCTGCAGCAGGCGAAGCTGCAGGGGCGGAACAAGGTGGTCGCGCGGGACGGCTGAGGCCACGCCTGCGCCCTCCCCCAGAGGGAGAGGGGGCCGGGGTAAACTACGCCGCGCCGCCGCTGCGGCGGGCCTATAACTACAACGACGCGCTGCCGGCTGCCGGTTGCATGGGGAGAACTGAGTGGAAGCAATTGCGCGGGTGGCTTTTGGCCTGTTTGGCCTGTCGGTACTGATCGGCATCGCCTGGTTGTTCTCGATCAACAAGCGCCGGGTCGACTGGAAACTCGTCGCTACCGGCGTGACGCTGCAGATTGCCTTCGCCGCCGTCGTGCTGCTGATGCCCGGTGGCCGCGAGGCGTTCGACGCCATCGGCCACGGCTTCGTGAAGGTGCTCAGCTTCGTCAACGAAGGCTCGAAGTTCATCTTCGGCAGCCTGATGGACACCTCGACATATGGTTTCATTTTTGCCTTCCAGGTGCTGCCGACGATCATCTTCTTCGCCGCGCTGATGGGCGTGCTCTACCACCTGGGCGTGATGCAGGCGATCGTGCGCGCGATGGCCTGGGCGATCACCAAGGTCATGCGCGTGTCGGGCGCGGAAACCACCAGCGTCTGCGCCAGCGTCTTCATCGGCCAGACCGAGGCGCCGCTGACGGTGCGTCCGTACATTCCGAAGATGACCGAGTCGGAGCTGATCACGATGATGATCGGCGGCATGGCCCACATCGCCGGCGGCGTGCTCGCCGCCTACGTCGGCATGCTCGGCGGTGGCGATCCGGAACAGCAGGCGTTCTACGCCAAGCACCTGCTCGCCGCATCGATCATGGCCGCGCCGGCGACGCTGGTGATCGCCAAGATCCTGGTGCCCGAGACCGGCGAGCCGCTGACCCGCGGCACGGTCAAGATGGAAGTGGAAAAGAACACCGCCAACATCATCGACGCGGCCGCCGCCGGTGCCGGCGACGGCCTGCGCCTGGCGCTGAACATCGGCGCGATGCTGCTGGCCTTCATCGCCCTGATCGCGCTGATCAACTGGCCGCTGACCTGGCTGGGCGATGTCACCGGCATTGCCGCGGCGATCGGCAAGCCGACCGACCTGGCGACGATCTTCGGCTACGTGCTCGCGCCGCTTGCCTGGGTGATCGGCACGCCGTGGGCGGACGCGCCGATTGTCGGCAGCCTGATCGGGCAGAAGGTGGTCATCAACGAATTCGTCGCCTACCTGCAGCTGGCCGACATCGTCAACGGCAAGGTCGCCGGCGTCACGCTCAGCGAGCAGGGTCGCCTGGTCGCGACCTACGCGCTGTGCGGTTTCGCCAACTTCAGCTCGATCGCGATCCAGATCGGCGGCATCGGCGGACTTGCACCGGAACGTCGCCAGGACCTCGCCCGCTTCGGCCTGCGTGCGGTCCTCGGCGGTTCGATCGCGACGTTCATGACCGCGACCATCGCCGGCGTGCTCACCTACTTCAGCTGAGCCCGGCGCAGGCATGAACGACAGCGCGCGCGTGGTGGTGGTCGGCTCGTTCAACGTCGACCATGTGTGGACGGTGGCGACGCTGCCACGACCCGGCGAGACCCTCGCCGGGCACTACCGCACCGGTCCCGGCGGCAAGGGCTTCAACCAGGCCACCGCCGCCGCGCGCGCCGGCGCGAAGACCAGTTTCGTCTGCGCGCTCGGCGACGATCTCGGCGGCCAGCTCGCGCATGCGCTGGCCGTTGCCGACGACATCGACCTGCACGACCTGCCCAGCCACGCGCCCACCGGCACCGCGGGTATCTACGTCGATCACGCGGGACGCAATTCAATCGTGATCGGGCCCGGCGCCAACGCCGAGCTATCGTCCGATTTCGTCAACCAGCAGGCCAGCACCATTGCCGTCGCCCGGGTCGTGCTGGCGCAGCTGGAATCGCCGGTGGCGGCCGTCGAAGCCGCGTTCGCCGCGGCGCGTACTGCCGGCGTGATGACCGTGCTGAACCCGGCGCCGGCCGATGCCCAGGCGCCGCCGTCGCTGTTGTTGCTGTCGGATGTGATCACGCCGAACGAAACCGAGTTCTGCGCGCAGCTCGGCCGCCATACGTCGCAACAGGTCGATGCCGCCACGCTGGCCGCGCAGGACGACGACACCCTGCACGCATTGTGCCGGCGCCTGCTGCCACACGGCACGGTGGTGATCACCCTCGGCGCGGCAGGCTGTTTCGTCTCGCACGCGGACATCGACCTGCACAACGACGCGCGCAGCCACTACCGGGTCGCCGCGGCGCCCGTGCAGCCGATCGATACCACCGGTGCCGGCGACGCCTTCAACGGCGCCCTCGCCGCCTCGGTGGCCCGCCGTGGCGACGCCGCGTTCGCCGACCACGTGCACTTCGCCAATCGCTATGCCGGCCTGTCGACCGAGCGCGCGGGCGCGGCCTCGGCCATGCCCCACGAGGCCGACCTGCGGGCGCGTTTCGGCGCCTAGATCGCGCTTTTGGCACCTGGCGGGAGGCTGCCGCCTGGCGAATCCGCCAGACTTGGCCTGTAAAACGCGAATGGTTCGCATTACCATACGCGCCTGACTCGAAGTCCGGATCCCCCTCCCCATGCTCCGTCGACACCACCTGGCCAGCGCCCTGCTGGCTGCACTTGCCATGCCTGTCGCTCATGCCGACGATGCCACCGACATCGACCGTGTCACCGTTTCGGCCAGCACCAGCCGCATTCCCGATTCCGATGCCGCGCTGCCCAACACCATCACCGTGATCGACCAGAAGCAGCTGCAGCAGCAGCTGGCGCTGACCCAGGACATCTCGCAGGTGCTGGCCAACCTGATCCCGTCGTTCTCGCCCTCGCGGCAGAAGCTGACCAACGGCGGCGAGACCCTGCGCGGCCGCAAGCCGCTGTACCTGGTCGACGGCGTGCCGCAGTCGACGCCGCTGCGCGAAGGCGGCCGTGACGGCCACACCATCGACCCGGCGATGATCGAGCGCATCGAGGTCATCCACGGCGCCAACGCGCTGCAGGGCCTGGGCGCGTCGGGCGGCATCATCAACATCATCACCAAGCGCGCCCCGCGCCAGGACGGCGAGACCTTCCAGGACGTCAACGTCGCCGCCAGCAGCGCCCTGCCGCACGAGAGCGACAGCACCGGCTACCGCGCCTCCTATGTGCTGGGCACGCGCAGCGGCGCGTTCGACTTCGTCGGCGGCGCATCCTATGCCAGCGAAGGCCTGTACTACGACGGCGATGGCGATGCGATCGCCGTCAACGACGTCCAGGGCGACCTGATGGACGCGCAGTCGTACAACGTGTTCGCCAAGGGCGGCTGGAACATCAACGATGAGCAGCGCCTGCAGCTGACCGTCAACCACTACGAGCTGCAGGGCAACAACGACTACGCCACCGTCAACGGCAACATCGCCACCGGCCAGCTGGCGACCTCGATCCGCGGCGAGAAGGAGGGCGATGGTCCGCGCAACCGCTCGACCTCGTTGAACCTGGACTACACCGACAAGGCGATGGCCGGCGGCTACTTCCAGGCGCAGCTGTACTGGGTCGACTTCGAAGCGCTGTACGGCGGCACCGACTGGGGCAACTTCTGGGGCGACGGCCGCGACCTGCACTGGTTCGACCAGTCGCAGAACGTGTCCGAGAAGCTCGGCGGCAAGTTCAGCTGGTCGCGTGGCGATCTGTTCGGTCTGCGCCTGCGCGTGACCACCGGCCTCGACCTGGCCCGCGACACGACGCATCAGGAACTGGTCGTCAGCGGCCTCGACTGGGTGCCCAAGACCTCTTACGAATCGGTATCGCCGTTCGTGCAGGCCGAGTGGTGGGTCGCCGACCGCGTGATGCTCAGCGGCGGCCTGCGCTACGAGCGCGGCAAGCTCAAGGTCGACGACTTCACCACCATTCCGTCCAACAACGGCGGCCAGTTCGTCGAGGGCGGATCGCCGACCACCAGCGAAGTGCTGCCCAACTTCGGCGCAGTCTGGGAAGTCACCGATGCGCTCAAGCTTTACGCCTCGTACTCGGAAGGCTACAGCGTCGCCGACATTGGTCGCGTACTGCGCGGCATCAGCACGCCTGGCCAGCGCGTGGACACGCTGGTCGACCTGTCGCCGGTGATCGCCGACAACCAGGAAATCGGCGTCGACTACGACGACGGCCGCTGGCTCGCGCACTTGGCCATCTACCAGTCCGACTCCGACCTGGGTTCGCGACTGGCCTTCGACCCGGGCAGCCAGAGCTACAACGTCGTTCGCGAACGCACCGAAATCGAAGGCATCGAGGCCAGCGTCGCCTGGCAGTTCAGCGAGACGACCCGCATCGGCCTGGGCTACGCGCAGACCGACGGTCGCTACGACAGCAACGGCGACGACCGCGTCGACAGCGACCTGCCCGGCATCAACGTCAGCCCCGATCGCATCACCGCGTTCTGGGACCAGGACTGGACGCCCGGCATCGCCACGCGCCTGCAGGCCAGCCAGTCGCTCGACCGCGAGTTCGACCTGCGCGGCGTCCAGGTCGCCGAGTTCGACGGCTACACCACGGTCGACCTGCAGACCCGCTTCCAGCTGCCGCTGGGCCAGCTCAACGTCGGCATCGAGAACCTGTTCGGCGAGCAGTACGTCACCTACTACTCGCAGAGCACGCCGCGCAACGACACCTACGTCGCCGGCCGCGGTCGCGTGCTGACCCTGAGCTGGGCCAACCGGTTCTGATCGGCGACCGCTGATGACCGGCTCCGCGCCACGACCGTTTTCGCGCCGCCTGCGGGCGGTGTTGTCGTGGCTGCACCTGTGGGTCGGTCTCAGCGTCGGTGTCGTGTTCGCGCTGGTCGCCATTACCGGCACCGTGCTGGTGTTCCACACCGACCTGTTGCGCCTGCAGCACCCGCAACTGGCGCAGCACGCCGCGGTCGCCGACGGCCGCGTGCTGGCCGGGCTGGTCGAACGCTGGCGCCCGGAAGGGCTACGCTCGCTCGACCTGCCGCATGACGACCTGCCGGTCTGGCAGGGCTACTTCGAGGATGGCCACCGCGCCTACTTCGCGCCCGAGGATGGCGCGCTGCTGCTCTATCGCAGCCACGAAGACGACGTGCTGATGTGGCTGCACGACTGGCACACCCACCTGCTTGGCGGCGAGACCGGCGAGGAAGTGCTGGGCGTGTTCGGCTGGATCGCGCTGGGGTTGATCGTGACCGGTTTGTACCTGTGGTGGCCACGACGCGGTCAGTGGCTGGCGCACCTGAAGATGCACTCGGGCCCGCCAGTCCGACGCTGGCTGAGCTGGCACCGCAGCAGTGGCGCGTTGTTGTTTCCGCTGCTGTTGCTGGCGACCCTGACGGGCGTCGGCATGGTCTATTCGAAGGGATTCCAGGCCGTGCTCGTGGGAGCGTTCGGCGGTGACACGGTCAAGCCCCCCAAGCTTGCCGGCGAAGGCACGGTCGACTGGCCGCAAGTCCTGCGCCAGGCCGACGGTGCATTGCCGCGTGCACGGCTGAGCCGGGTTTCGGTGCCCAAGTCCGATGATGGCGTGGTCTCGCTCCGCGCCCGTGCGGACGGCGAGTGGCACCCGGTCGGGCGCAGCACGATTGCGATCGCCAAGGCCGGCTCGGGCGTGCTGCAGGTGAATGACGCCACCGCCAACAAGCTGGGCATGCGCATGAGCCAGGCGATCTTCCCGCTGCATGTCGGCGCGGTGGGTGGCAGCGTGATGAAGTGGGCGACGGCGGTGGTGGGCTTGCTGCCGATGTTCCTGCTGGTGACCGGATTCCTGTTCTGGCGCCGCCGGCGCGGGCGTCGCTGACACCCCTGCCGGTACAATGCCGGCCATGGCGGACACGTCCTTCCATATCGGCCCCTACCAGATCGCGCCCAGGGTCATCCTGGCGCCCATGGCCGGCGTTACCGACAAACCGTTCCGGGTGCTGAGCAAGCGCCTCGGCGCGGGTCTGTGCGTGTCGGAAATGACAACGTCCGATCCGCGCTTCTGGAACACCGCCAAATCGCGCCATCGCATGGACCATGACGGCGAGCCCGCGCCGATCAGCGTGCAGATCGCCGGCACCGTGCCGGAGGTGATGGCCGATGCGGCGCGCTACAACGTCGACCACGGCGCGCAGATCATCGACATCAACATGGGCTGCCCGGCCAAGAAGGTCTGCAATGCCTGGGCCGGCTCGGCGCTGATGCGTGACGAGGCGCTGGTCGCGCGCATCCTCGATGCAGTGGTCAACGCCGTCGACGTGCCGGTGACGCTGAAGATCCGCACCGGCTGGGCCGCCGACCAGCGCAATGCGCTGGCGATCGCGAAAGTCGCGCAGAGCGCTGGCATCGCCGCGCTCGCCGTGCACGGCCGCACGCGCGACCAGCAGTACACCGGCACCGCCGAGTACGACACGATCGCCGAAGTGAAGGCGGCGCTGTCGATTCCGGTATTCGCCAACGGCGATGTCGATTCGCCGCAGAAGGCCGCGGAGGTGCTCGCGCGTACCGGCTGCGACGCGGTGCTGATCGGTCGCGCCGCACAGGGCCGGCCGTGGATCTTCCGTGAGATCGCCCATTACCTGGCCAGCGGCGAACTGCTGCCCGAACCGACCGTGCAGGAAGTACGCGATGTACTCATCGGCCATCTGCACCACCTGCACGAGTTCTACGGTGAAGTCTCCGGCGTGCGCATCGCCCGCAAGCACCTGGGCTGGTACGCCAAGGATCGTCCGGAAAACCAGGCGTTCCGCGCCGTGGTCAACCGTGCTGAAACCGCCCAGGCGCAACTGCACCTGACCGGCGAATACTTCGACGCCCTGATCGCGGGCGTCACCCCGGAGCTCCCGGCCGCCGCCTGATGCATGCCCGCGGGCATGCGCTTAACGGTCATGAGTTCCGCAATGGAGGCCACATGAGCGAGTCATCCAGCGCCACCGAGTTTCCGTACCTGCACGGTTTCTCGCAGACCGAGCAGGCACGCCTGATGAAGCAGGCGCGACTGGCCGAGTCGACGATCTTCCACGACATCGACTACAGCGGCGCGCGGCGCCTGCTCGAAGTCGGCAGCGGCGTCGGCGCGCAGACCGAGATCCTGCTGCGCCGGTTCCCGGACCTGCACGCGACCTGCGTCGACCTCAACGAAGCCCAGCTCGGCGCCGCCCGCGCCAACCTCGGTTCGATGTCCTGGCTCGACGGTCGCTACGACCTGCACCTGGCCGATGCCACCAACCTGCCCTTCGAACCACGCAGCTTCGATGCCGCCTTCCTGTGCTGGGTGCTCGAACACGTGCCCTCACCCGCACGCGTGCTCAACGAAGTGCGTCGCGTGCTCGCTCCGGGAGCGCCGGTCTACATCACCGAAGTGATGAACTCCTCGTTCCTGCTCGACCCGTACTCGCCGAACGTCTGGCGCTACTGGATGGCGTTCAACGATTTCCAGTACGAGAGCGGCGGCGATCCGTTCGTCGGCGCCAAGCTTGGCAACCTGCTGCTCGCCGGCGGATTTCGCGACGTCTCGACCGTGGTCAAGACGTTCTACTTCGACAATCGCGAACCGGCGCGACGCAAGACAATGATCGCGTTCTGGGAGGAGCTGCTGTTGTCGGCCGCCGACCAGCTGCTGGCCGCGCAGCGCGTGACGCAGGATATCGTCGATGGCATGCGTCGCGAGATGCAGCAGGTGCAAAACGATCCCAATGCCGTGTTCTTCTACGCCTTCGTGCAGGCGCGCGCGACCGTGTATTGACGAGACTTTCATCAATTTCGGATGAAACCAATCGATCGCACGCATACGCGCATTGCGTGACGATTGTGCTGCAGTTGTGATTGCGACCAGTGGTGCAGGTCGAAAGTCACAGTCCCCTATGGGCGATGCAATCGCCACGTCTTTTGACCGACTCTATGCCATGCCGGGGTGTCCCCTACTGCGGACCCCGCCGTAACGCCCCGGTGGATCGATCCGATCAGGAGGCAACTCATGAAAGCGAAGATTGCGTTTATCGCGCTGGCGCTTGCGGCATCGATGCCGGCGTGGGCGGAGCAGAGCAAGGACCCCATCGGCGACCTGGCACAGGTCACCGGACTGAGTGAGCGCAAGGTCCAGATGATCGTCGGCAACCGCACCGCATTCGCCGAGTATCCCTACACCTACGATCGCGCACTCAAGAAGTTCGTGAATGCCATCGGCGAGGTCAGGTACGAGCAGTTGATGAACGGCGAGTCCGTGGCGATCACCGACAAGGACGGTCGCGAATACATCGTCCAGGTAAAGCGCGAATTCAACGACGCCCTGTAATCCCACTCAACGCATCCCGCGATTGCTTGCGGGAACCGAGGCTGGCACGTCCCGAGGCGGACAACCATGAGGTCACCTTCCACCCAAGGGCCGTGTGAATGACACGCGGCCCAGGTGGCTGGCCAGGTGCATGACTCAGCGTTTGACCGTGGTCCCCGCCGCCGCCCTCACCGACGGCCGCTGCATCGCCGCGCCGCTGACATCGGATTCGTTCGTCGGCGCATTCCAGATCCGTTGCCACATGGCACTGAGCCTGCGATTGGCCTCCCAGGGCCATTTCAGCTGCTCGGGCGGCATTTCGTCCCAGCTGCCGCCTTCACGCCGGGCAACGGCAAAGCGGAAGGTGTAATCCGGTTCGGCGCCCATGCGCAGGTCCGACAGCACCAGCACGCCATCGCGCTCCTGCGCTTTCATGAATCCACGGTTGAACCAGTTCAGGCGCTGCACGCTGGGATAGTCGAAGACTGCAGCCAGCGCCTGCACGTCCGAGGGGTACTCGCGCAATCGCATTGGCCCACGGTCGGCCACCAATGAGCGCTCACCTTCGACGAATCCCTCCGGCGTCATCGCCACCACCCGCCACAACAGGATGTTGAACGGCATCGGCACCGAGAATCGCGGTGCGTCTTCGAGGTTGTGCGCGGCCAGCGCGCGCTCGGCTTCCTGTTCGACCTGGTGCTTGGCCCACAGCGACGCCCCCAGATAGAGCGTGCTCATCGTCAACCCTGCCAGCAGCGCCGGCTGCACCAGTCGCCGCTCGCGCCAGAACCAGGCGATCACGCAGGCGAGCAGCAACCAGATCGTATAGAGCGGGTCGATGATGAATACGCTCGACCACATGACTGGCCTGAACGGCAGCGGCCACAACAGCTGGGTTCCGTACACGGTGAATGCATCCAGCACTGGATGCGTGACCAGCGCCAGCGCGATCGCCCAGAACCATCGACGCGGCGCCTGCGCCACACGGCCGCCGCGACCGCGGAACCACGCCCAGATCGCCCAGGCGACGAACGGCAGCACCAGCAGCGAGTGGCTCAGACTTCGGTGCCAGGTCATCCGTTCGACCGGGTCGCTGGTCAGCAGATTGACTGGCAGAACGTCGAGGTCAGGCAACGTGCCCAGGGCGGCGCCAGCCAACAGCGCCGCGCGTCGATGCCCCGGCGGGGCGATGGCGGCGGCGACGGCGGCGCCGAGCACGATCTGGGTCAGTGAGTCCATTCAGCAAAGTTAGCAGACCGGCCGGAGCAACTGGCCGCGTTCTGGCTGTTGCGACCTGCAAGGATCGTCGATGGACCCACGCTGACGAGGCCGTTCCGATGAACGCGTTCCGGACCACCCGCTGGAGCCTGATCGCGGCCGCCCGTGACTCGCCGTCACGGGCCCAGGCCGCGCTGGACCAGTTGTGCCAGGCCTATCGCCCTCCGGTGTTGGCGTTCATTCGCCACAGCGGCTACGGCAACGATGCAGAAGACCTGACCCAGGCCTTCTTCCTGCGCTTCATCGAACGCGGCTGGTATGCCGAAGCCGACCCTCAGCGCGGCAGCTTCCGCGCGTTGATGTTGACCGCACTGCGTCGTTTCCTGTCCGACCAGTACGAACGCGCCGGGGCGCTCAAGCGCGGTGGCAGGACGGTCGAGTCCGGATCCTTGCTGGAAGTGATCGCCAGCGATGGTCAATCGCCTGAGGACGCGTTCATGCGAGCGTGGATGGGCACGGTGCTGGAGCATGCAATGCAGCGCCTCGAAGAAGAATGGTCGAGCGCCGGCAAGCTCGACCAGTTCCGGCAACTGGCGCCGCTGTTGCTGGAACGTGCCGAAGGCGACGAGCTCAGGGCGATCGCCGTCGCCAATGGATTACGCACGAACACCCTGGCCGTGCAGACGCACCGGATGCGCCAGCGCCTGCGCCAGCTGGTGCGGCTGGAACTGCTGCAGACCGTCGGCAGCCCGGAGGCACTGGAGCGCGAACTGGCGGAACTTCGTGGCGCGCTGGACGAGATGACATGAACTGCGCAAGCGTCCGGTCGTAATCTTCCGGCGCATTTCCTGAACCTGTTTCTGCCGGGACACAACGATCGCCCGGACCAGGAGCCAACCCAGGAGACCGCCATGAAATCCCGTCACGCAATCACCGTATCCGTCCTGATCGCCGTCGTACTGGCACCGGCATTCGCCGAGGAGAACCCCATCAGCGTGCTCGCGAAGCAGTCGGGCCTGAGCGAACGCAAGGTGCGCATGCTCGTCGGCAACCGCACGGCGTTCGCCGAGTACCGTGCTACTTACGACCGCTCCAGGCGGCAGCTGATCAAGTCGGTCGGCAAGGCCAACTACGAGCGTCTGCTCAGCGGCCAGCCGATCGAGCTCCCGCCACCGCAGGTCGATGGGCGTGCCGACGGCGATCGTTCGGTCGCCGACGTCTCGAACCACGATTGAGCACGCAACCGGACAAGTTCGCGCCTGCCACCGCTGGGCAGGCGCACGTGCGGCGGCCGCCCCGTGACGGCCGCCGCCGCGAGACGGTCACGTTCGCCAGACTGATGGACCACCGCCCTTGCCAGCGGCACCCGCCCCCGCATCGGGCCACCGTGAGCGGCGCACTCGCGCTTGCCCTGTGGCAGGCGTCGGCCGTCGCCCAGGTGGCACCGGAAGAGGATGCAACGACGCTGGCCACGGTGGAGGTGACCGGAAGCCATCTGCGCCGTGTTGAACAGGAGACTTCGCAGCCGCTGCTCGTGCTCGATCGCGAACAGTTGCTGCAGACCGGCCTGAGCAACGTCGGGGAAATACTGCAGCAACTGCCGCAGCACGGGTCCGACCTCAACAGCGACTACAACAACGGTGGCAATGGCGAGACGCGGGTCGACCTGCGCAACCTCGGCGCCGTGCGCACGCTGGTGCTGCTCAACGGTCATCGTTACGTCAACTCGCTCGACGGGGCGATCGATGTCGGCAGTATTCCGCTTCCGATCGTCGAACGAATCGAGGTCCTCACCGACGGCGCGTCGGCGATTTACGGCTCCGACGCGATTGCAGGCGTGGTCAACATCATCACCCGCGACAGTTACGACGGAGTCGAATCCAACCTCTACTACGCCAGCAGTGAACATGGCGACGGCGAACGTCGCGCCGCCGACATCACCTGGGGCCGCAGCGGTGCCCGCGGCGGCGTGGTCGTCAACCTGTCGTTCGCTGACCAGCGGCCGATATGGGCCGGCGATCGCGCCATCTCGGCAGTTCCAACGTTCGGCCTTCCAGCCAATGACCAGTTTGCCGGCGCCTCGGCGAACACCCCCGACGGCCGGTTCGGTTTCGGCCCGGGCGGTGATCTGCTCCCCGACGGCGCGACCGACGGGCAACTGACCTGGGATCGACAACAGGGCGGCTATCGCACCTTCGATTTTCGTAGCGACAGCTACAACTTCGCGCCCGAGAACTATCTGCGCACGCCATACGAGCGCACCGCGCTCTTTGCGCAGGCCCACTACGAGCTGTCGGATGCCGTGTTGTTCCGTTCGGAACTGCTGCTGCATCGGCGCCGGTCCAGCCAGGAACTGGCGCCCACGCCGATCACCCAGTTCGACGCGGGCGACGAGCCGGGCCAGCACGCCATTGCCAGCGACAGCATCTACAACTCGTTCGGGCAACCGGTGACCTTCTTCAGCTTTCGCCCGGTCGGTCGCAAGCGACGGTTCGAGCAGGATGTGCAGACGCATTACCTCTCGCTGGGCCTCGAAGGGGTCGTGCAGTGGGGACGCCGGCGATTTGATTGGGACGTGAACGTGATCGACGGTCGAACGCACGAGGAGAAGTCGATCTCCGGCGGCTACGATCTGGATCGGCTGGGACTGGGCATCGGCCCCTCGTTCCGCGACGCCGTAGGCACGCCGCGCTGTGGCACCGCGACGGCACCGGTGCCCGATTGTGTGCCGCTGGACTTCCTGCACGGGCAGGACGGGCTGAGCGCAGAAATGCTCGCCTCGATCTCCGCCACCGGCGGGCTGGACGAAGTACGCGAGCTTCGCGACGTCACCGTCGGCATCAGCGGAGACCTGGTCGAACTGCCGGCGGGTCCCCTCGCGGTAGCCGCCGGCATGGAATACCGCCGCGAGAGCGCCCGCATCGATCTGGACCCGCTGCTGGCTGACGACACCATCAGCTTCGGCAGCAACCTGACGGACGCCATCTCCGGCCATGTCCGCGCCCGCGAGGCTTACATGGAGCTCAACCTGCCATTGCTGGCCGATAGGCCGTTGGCGGACACCCTCGAGGTCAGCGCAGCGATGCGCTATTCGGACTACTCCACGTTCGGCAGCACCAGCAATTACAAGCTCGGCATCGCCTGGCGGCCCGGTGCGGACTGGCTGGTTCGCGCCACGTGGTCGCAGGGTTACCGGGCACCGTCGGTGAGTGAGTTGTTCGCCTTCAGCGGCTCGTTCCAGGCTGCCGGCCTGGACATTCCCGGCCTTGACCCGTGCGTGTATCCACCGACGCAGGCCACCGCCGAACGCTGCCAGGCCGACGGCGTGCCGGCAGACGGGTTCGATCCGCAGGTCGGCCCCAAGGTGCGTTCCGGGTCGAATCCCGACCTGCAACCCGAGCAGGCGCGCAACCGCACCCTGGGCGTGGTGTGGAGTCCCGCCGCCATCGCCGGCCTGGACCTGTCGCTGGACTGGTGGCGGATCGAACTGCAGGACACGATCGACGAGATCCCCGATTACCTGCTGCCATGGCTGTGCTACGTCGAGGCCATTGCCAGCGCGTGCCAGCAAGTGCGGCGAGACCCTTCGACCGGTGTCCTGACCGAGATCGATGCACGACGGTTCAACTACGGCGCCTACGAACTGGAGGGTTACGACCTGTCGCTGGGATACGGCTGGCAAGCGGCACCGGGTGATTTCCGTCTTGCCTGGGACACCGTCTACCTCAGCCAGTACCTGAAGGAAATTCCCAGGCACGCGCCACCGGTTTCGGCTGTCGGCAACTTCTTCCTGTTCGACCCTGCCTGGCGCATTCGCTCGGTGTTGTCGCTGGACTGGAGTCGACAGTCGCTCGGCGCGACGATCCGGCTGCGCTATTTCTCGCCGCTCGACGAGAGCTGCGAGAAGCCCGCCGGGGCTGGCCATGTCGAACTTTGCGATCGCCCCGACTTCCAGAGCCCGACCTTCTTTGGATCGCCCGAGCACATCATCGATGCCGTGACCTACACCGACCTGCAGTGGCGCTGGGAACCGCACGCGCGTATCCAGATCAGTGTTGGCGTAAACAATCTGTTCGACCGCGGCCCTCCCGTTTCGTATGTCGCGTTCAACTCCTATGACCCCAGCTACGACATCCCGGGGCGCATGTGGTACGTGAACTGGCGGCAGCGTTTCTGACCTCCTCGACCTGACACATGACCACGCCGCGCTCCATCGCCGACTTCCACAACACCCGCTGGTCGCTGGTGGCGGCCTTGCAGGAGCCACAGCAGGGGCAGGCGCGCCTGGATGAACTGTGCATCCGCTACTGGGTACCGGTACAAGCCTGCTTCGCCGATCGAGGCTTCGAGCCGGAAGAGGCGGTGCGGATGACCCGCGGCTTCTTCGATCACCTTGTCCGCGAGGGCATCGCCCGCGCCGCCGAGTACGGCCGCTTCCGCCTGTTCCTGCTCGATGAGCTGGAACGCTACGTGGCGCAGACGCAGGCAACGCAAGCCGATGCCGCGCACTCCGGACACGATGAGCAGACCTTGCGGCAGCAATTCGCGATCGAGGTCATCGCACTGGCGATGCGGCGCTTGCGGATCGAAGCGGACGAGGCCGGGCGGCAGGCTGTTTTCGAGCGCCTCCAGCATTATCTGTCGAGCGAAGGCAGCAAGGCCGAGCACGACCGCGACGCAGCCGCCCTCGGCGTGCATCCATTGTTCGTCGTGATGGCCGTGCGTCGCCTGCGCCAGCGCTTTCGCCAACTGGTCGACGAGGAGCTGGCCGAAATCACCCGCAGCAGCGACGACTATCGGGCTGAGCGCGAGGCGATGCGCGAAGCACTGGAACGCGCGCCATGACCGACGCCCAGGTCGAAGGCACCTCTGCCGATCCGGGCCGCAGGTCTTCCCGGCTGATGCTGGTGCGGCTTGCCTTTGGCAGCGGCACGATCGACGCGCTCGACCAGGACGCCGGCGCAGGCGCGGACTTTGCGCTCGACCTCGGCGATCCCGGCCAGCGCGCGCTCGGGGAATACGAGTTGCTGGAGTTGATCGGCCAGGGAGGCATGGGGATGGTCTACCGGGCCCGCCACCATCGCCTGGAGCGCGACGTGGCGCTGAAGCTGCTGTCGGCCGGCCCGTGGGCATCGGACCTGTTCGTCGCGCGATTCCAGAGCGAAGCCCAGCATGCCGCGCGCCTGCAGCATCCCAACATCGTCACCGTCTACGAGATCGGCGACCACCGCGGGCTGATCTATTACGCCATGGAACTGGTCGAGGGCGTCAGTCTCGACGTCCAGTTGCAACGCGACGGCCCTATGTCGGCGCGCGCCGCGGCAACACTGCTGGGCGACGTCGCCGAAGCAGTCGACTATGCCCACCGGCTCGACGTGCTTCACCTGGACCTCAAGCCCGGCAATGTCCTGAGGACTGTCGGTGGCACCACCAAGATCGCCGACTTCGGCCTGGCGCGGCGGTTGGTGCACGGTGCCGGCGCCGACAATGAGGCGGTCTCGGGCACGCCGGAATACATGGCACCGGAGCAAACCGAACTGGGCGCGGGAATCCTCGACCGGCGGACCGACGTATGGGGCCTTGGCGCGATCCTGTACGAGCTGCTGACCGGCCAGCCGCCAGTGCGTGGAGAACGGACGCCCGGTGACGATCGCGACCTGGGCGCACATGCACGCGACGTCATCGAGCGCGTGCGGACGCGCGACATCGAGCCGCCCAGCAAGCTGCGTGCCGGCATTCCTGCCGACCTCGAAGCAATCTGCCTGCATTGCCTGCAGCGCGACCCGGGACAGCGCTATCCGACGGCACGTGCGTTGGCCGATGACCTGACCCGCTTTCTCGATGGACGCGCCGTCAGCGTGCGCCAGATCGGCATTCCGCAGCGCGCGCTGCGCTGGGCCCGGCGTGAGCCCAGGTTGGCCGCGGTTGCATCCCTGGCCGTCATCGTCCTCCTTGCCGGCGTGATTGCGACATCGCTGCAGTGGCGACGCGCCGAGCAGAACGCGAACCGCGCCGCCGCCGAGTCCGTGCGCGTGCGCGACAGCCTGTGGCAGCAACGGCGCGATGCAGCCTGGCATCAGTTTGCGGACAACGATGCCTTCACTGCCCTGCCGCTGCTCGTCGCCAACCTGCGCGAGGCGCAAGCGAGCGCTGCGACCGCAGACGCGAGCACGGAGCGCACACGCATCGGCCTTCTGCTCGATTCCAGTCCACGCCTGATCGACGTGATCGCGCTCGCAAATCGCATCGACGCCGTCGCGCTCAGCGCCGATGGCAGCCTGGTCGCCGCCGGTTGCGCCGACGGCGAGATCCGCCTGTTCGAGACGGCGAGCGGCCGCGAACGCTGGCGCCTGGCCACGGCCGATTTTCCGAAGGTGCTCAACGATCGCGATTCGATTGGCCACCTGGCCTTCTCTGACGACGGCCGCTACCTGATCGCTACCGCGACCTGGCCGACCCCGGTCGTCAACCCGAGCGGCCAGAGCATGATGCTGATCGACGTTGCCACTGGCCGCATGCAGGCGCCACCGGCGACCTTTCCCCGCTTCCAGGACGCCACATTCAGCGCCGACGGGAGCACCGCGATACTGCGCAGCAGCGACGGCATCAGCCGCAGTTTCCGCACGCGGGACTGGATGCCACGTGGCCCCGCGACCGGTCGCGACTTTGCAATCGGAGGGTGGCTGTTCGCGCCTGCGGCGGGACATCTGGCGGTCTGGTATACGCGCGATGGTGACTCCAGCGTCGACCTGCTCGATCCGGACACGTTCGCGTTGCAGCATCGCACCCCACGTGCCACGGCCTGGACCTTCAGCCCTGACGGCCGCCAGCTGGCGCTGGGCGACAACGATGGCGGTGTGCGCCTGGTGGACACACGCGATGGCAGCGAACGCAGGCTGGTGCCGCAACCCAGTGGCCGAGTGGTGTGGTTGTCGTTCAGCGCTGACGGGGCGTGGCTGGCGAGTGCATCGGAACCGGGCGAAGTCCACGCCTGGAATGTCGAAGATGGCGCGCAGGTCATGCCGCCGATGCGGCAGTCCCAGGCGATCTGGGTAAAGATCGACCGCAAGCGCGGATTGCTCGCGGTACGCGCCGACAACCGCCTGCAGGTGTTCCAGCTCAGTGACCCACGCAGCGCGCCGCTGCCTCTGGGCCCGCCGCTGTCGAGCCCCGGCCTGCTTTTCATGTGGTCGGCGGACGTCAACTTTGACAACGGGATGATCGCCACCGGTGGTGCCGAAGGCGAGCTGCGGCTGTGGCGCCTGACGCAGCCCTGGCACGCCGTCGACCCGCTCGCTGCGGCCATGCCATCGGACTACGCTTCGTTCGACGGCCAGCACCTGCCCTACGTCGATGCCGGCATTGCAGGTGTGGTGGATGCCAGAAGCGGACGCCGCCTGGGCGCTCCGCTGGTGCACCCACAACCTGTGTACTTTGCCGAACTGGATGCGCGCGCGAATACGCTGGTGACACTGTCCGGTCGCGAGGCGCGGACGTGGGACTGGCGAACGGGGCGCGTGCTCCATGGACCGGTGCTTCTCACGCAGACGCCGCAGCGTGCGACGCTCAGTGCCCGCGGCGATCTGCTTGCATTCACTTACGCCCGTGCGCAAGGGCGCGATTTCGTCGAAGTCCTGCGCGTCCTCGACCTGCGTCGCGGTACGTTGCTGCCGAGTGAAGCGTCGCTGGCCGGCCCGCTGGCGGGCATGCGCTTCAGCACTGACGCCAGCACCATCGCCGCGTGGGGCGGGGTCGAATCCGATCCGCGACTGATCCGCGTCGAACTGTTGTCGCGCCCGCCATTGCGCTTGCGCATACCCTACGCCGAGGGGGATGTGCGCGATGGCGCCTTCAGCAGCGACAACAAGACCTTCAACGCCGTACTCGCCGCCAAGGCGGACCTCTCCCAGGGTAACGAGTTGCTGCGCTGGGATACGCAAACGGGAAAGCTGTTGGGGCGCACGCAGCTGACCGGCGAGCCGCTTGCGCTGGCCGTGTCCGCAAGTGGCTCGCGATTGGCCGTCGGCGGGCCGACCCGCACGCTGCTGGACGGCAATGGGCGCATCGTCGGGCGGTTGCCAAAGCAGCCCGACCAGGAACCATTGCTGTCCGCCGCCCTCAGCGCGGATGGCCGTTGGGTCGCTTTCGCGCTGCGCCGCGGCGTGCAGTTGGCCGATGCCGGCAGCGGTCAACCGCTGGCACCGCCATTGCGTCTTCCGGTGGCGCACCCGGACTGGATCGCTTCGGTGACGTTCGCCGACGACGGCAGCAGCCTGCTCGCGAGCACGTGGTTTGGGCGGCGCATCGTCTGGCCATTGCGGCCGGACAAGCGCCCCGTGGCCGAGATCGCACGGGATGCGCAACTGCTCGGCGCCGCCGAATCCGACCATGGGACGCCGCTCTCCGCGCCGCTGACGCCAGCCACTCGCTCTGCATTGCGACGTAACGACCCGGGCGCGGTTGCACTCTCGCCGCCGCTGCACGCCGTCACCCGCCCGGCGCCCGCGCGGAGCCGGACCCTGCCGTCGCAGGCACTGGACCTCGGCGCGTTCTACACAGCGGCGCTGGACCAGGCCGCGGCACAGGGCGGCAACACGATCGACCTGAGCCGGCTACCCAGTGGCCACCAGCGGTTTCTTGGAACCGACTACGACGTTCGCGGCTTCATCTACCTGACGATGAAAGAGCTGGGCACCAGCTGGAGCGGCAGCTTCGTGGACGCGGTCAAGGGCATACCCGTCGGCAGGAAGGCCCGGGGACTCGTCATCCTCGGCTCGTCCGGCACTCTGGCGCAGTCCCGCCAGCCCACCGAACTCGGTCGCGTCGTACTCCACTACCGCGATGGGGCGACTGCGCGTCTGCCATTGATATGGGGCCGCGATTTCGTCGCATTCTGGGAAGACCCGCGCCAGTTCCAGCAACCACGGCTCGCCTGGTACATGCCGATGGAGAACGGCTGGGGCTCCGACTCCACGTCGCTGTTCGAGATGCGCCTGGTCAATCCGCATCCGGAGCGGGTGATCGAATCGATCGACCTGGAAGCCACCGAACAGTACTGGAGCGCGCCGATCTTCGTTGCCATCACGCTGCAGGAGGTCGCGGCCGCACCGTTGCGGGATCCACTCGGACAGCCGTGACGCGCGGCGCTGATCGTGCCTACGCGGCCCGTGGATGCACCGGCTCCGCCACCATGCGGACCGGCGCCGCACACAGCGCCAGCGTCTCGCCGGTATGCGACAGCAGCCGGAAGGTGCCATCCGGATCCTCTGCCAGCGCGGTCAGGCTCTCGACCCAGTCGCCGTCGTTGGCGTAGAGCAGGCCATCGCGCTCCCGCAGCGATGCGCGGTGGATGTGGCCGCAGATCACCCCGTCGAGCCCGCGCCGGCGTGCATCATCGAGTCCGGCCTGCACGAAGCGTTCGATGTAGCGCTCGGCCGCGCCGCTCTGGCGCTTGAGGAACTCCGACAACGACCAGTAACGCCGGCCGAAATGGCGACGCACGCGGTTGAGCCACTGGTTGCCGGTGAGGATGCGGTAGTACAGCCAGTCGCCGAACTGCTCCTGCAACCCGCCGAAGTGGGTCACGCCGTCGTAGTCGTCGCCGTGGGTGACCAGCAGGCGGCGGCCATCGGCGGTGACGTGGATCGCGCGCCGCCGGACGGTCATGCGCGGCAGGGTCAGGCCGCAGAAGCGGCGTATCGGCCGGTCATGGTTGCCCGGCACGTACACCAGCTCGGTGCCGGCGCGGCGCAGCCCGTGTAGCGCTTCAATGACGCGGTTGTGGGCATGGCCCCAGCTCGGCCGGCGCTGGGCCATCCACCACAGGTCGACGATGTCGCCGACCAGGTACAACCGGTCGCAACGAAGCCCGCTCAGGAAGTCGGCGAACTCGGCGGCATGGCAATGTTTGGAACCCAGGTGGACATCGGACACGAAAACCGCGCGGCGGCGCAAAGGCAACGCAGTCGGCTGCTGTGTCATCCACCTGTCTCCGTGATGGCGGGCGTTTCGATGCAATGGCTGCCGAGGTAGCGCTCGCGCTTCTTCGGTCGCAGCAGCTGCAGGTCGACCTCGATCAGCCCATCGACCGCATCGCTGAAGGCGGGATCGACGCCGAACGCCAGGAAGCGCGCTCCGCCCGGTTCACACAGGTCGGTGTACTGCTTGTAGAGCATCGGCAGCGTCGCCCCGAGCGCGTCGAGGTTGGCCTTGAGCACGCGGAAGGCGGTTGCGGCATCGAGCGAATCGAACTGTGGCGGCGCGGCGCGGTAGGCAAACGGCTGCTTCGATACGGCGTCGGCCTGGCCGCAACCGTAGAAGCGTGCGTAGTAGGCGACGATCTGCTCACGCGCCTGCTCAGGCAGCGCTGCGCTGATCGACACCGGGCCGAACAGGTAGCGCACATTGCGGTGTCGAGCCAGGTAGGCACCGATCCCCTGCCACAGGTAGTCGATGCTGCGACCGCCCCAGTAGTCCGGGGTGACGAAGCTGCGTCCCAGCTCCATGCCCTGGGCGATGCGTGGAATCGCATCGTCGGCATAGCGGAACAGCGACGCGGTGTAGAGCCCCGCCAGGCCGCGCTCGGCCAGCACGCAGGCGCCGCGGGCGACACGGTAGGCGCCGGCGATGCGCGAGGGCTCGTCGTCCCACAACACGATGTGCTCGTACCAGCTGTCGTAGAGGTCGACGTCCAGGCGCTGGCCCGTGCCCTCGCCGACCGCGCGGAACGTCACCTCGCGCAGCCGTCCGATCTCCTGCAAGAGCGGCGACCCGGCCGCCAGGCGTCCGGCCCGGATCTGCTTGCCATCGAGCGTACGGCCCAGCAGTGCAAGCGACTCGACTCCGGCGCGCACCTGCTGTGGCTCGATCGCGTCGATCACCGCCGCGGGCCGGCCGGGCGCGGCGATATCGGTCGCCAGCTCGACTGCCATGCGGTTGCCGCCGCGACTGCGTCCGTTGCCGAGCGAGAAAAGTTCGCGCCGGACCTGGCGCATCAACCGCTCGGGATCGCCGTCGGCCGGCAGCGAAAGCGGCGTGCCGATGCGCATGGCGATGCGGTGGGCGCGACGGGCGAACATCTCGCGCGCGAGCAGCGCCGTGCCGACCGGCTTGAACAGGGCCGAAGCGCCGTAGAACAGGGCCGAGTTGCGCGCCTCGATCCGCACAGGCAGCACCGGCGCGCCGCTGGCGCGGGCAAAGCGCAGGAAGCCGCGGCGCCAACGTCCATCGGTGACGCCCCGCAGGCCCAGCCGCGCCACTTCGCCGGCCGGGAACACGATCACGCACTGTTCGGCCTGGAGTGCATCGTCGATCGCCTGCAGGCTCTGCGCGCTGGGGCGGCCGCCGAGGATCCGCACCGGCAGCAGCAGGCCCGACAGCGGGTCCAGGGCCGACAGCAGGTCGTTGGCGACGATCCTGACGTCGCGGCGCACGCGGCCGACGACGTCCAGCAGCGCCAGCGCGTCGATCGCGCCGGAGGGATGGTTGGCGACGATCAGCAGGCGGCCACTGGCGGGAATGCCGGCCACTTCGGCCGGATCCGCCAGGTAGCGCACCTGGAGGTGGTCGAGCGCGGCCTCGACGAAGGCGAAGTCGCGCAGGTGGCCGTTGGCCTGGAGGAACGCCTCGATCTGGTCGAACCCGGACCAGCGGCCCAGCGTGCGCAGCAACGGGCGGGCGAAGGACGCCCGGCGCCCGTTGAACCAGTGCGGAAAGCGTTCCTGCAGGCGGCGCTCAAGCGGCATTCGGGCGTCACGGCTCGCCCCGACGGGGCGTCTCGCCGCGCAGCCTGCTGCGGCGCGGCGACAACGACGTGGCGTTTTCGGGTCAATCCCATGACACGGTCGTGGAAGCCCCCGGCGCGGCGAAATTAACCCTAAGCCAACACCTGAATGACGCACAATGCGCCGACCCGGCCGAGCCTGTATCATGCGCGGCCATCCTTTCATCCGAATACGGGGATAAAGCCTCGATGTCCAGCTACCTCTTCACCTCCGAATCGGTCTCCGAAGGCCATCCGGACAAGATTGCCGACCAGATCTCCGATGCCGTCCTCGATGCCATCCTGGCCCAGGACAAGCGCGCGCGCGTGGCATGCGAGACGATGGTGAAGACCGGCGCGGCGATCGTCGCCGGCGAGGTCACCACCAACGCCTGGGTCGACATCGAGGCGCTTGCACGCAAGGTCATCAACGACATTGGCTACAACAATTCCAGTGTCGGCTTCGACGGCCACACCTGCGCGATCATCAACATGCTCGGCAAGCAGTCGCCGGACATCGCCGCCGGCGTCGACCGCAAGAAGCCGGAAGAACAGGGCGCTGGCGACCAGGGCCTGATGTTCGGCTACGCCTGCAATGAAGCCCCGGAGTTCATGCCGGCGCCGATCTACTACTCGCACCGCCTGGTCGAGCAGCAGGCCAAGATCCGCAAGAAGAAGAATTCGCCGCTGCCGTGGCTGCGTCCGGACGCGAAGTCGCAGGTGACCCTGCGCTACGACGCCAACCACAACGTGGCCGGCCTCGATGCGGTGGTCCTGTCGACCCAGCACGATCCGGGCATCAAGCAGAAGGACCTGGTCGAAGGCGTGTACGAACACGTCCTCAAGCCGGTGCTGCCGAAGAAGTGGCTCGAGTCGCTGCCGAAGAACAAGATCCACATCAACCCGACCGGCATCTTCGTGATCGGCGGCCCGGTCGGCGATTGCGGCCTGACCGGCCGCAAGATCATCGTCGACAGCTACGGCGGCATGGCCCGTCACGGTGGCGGCGCGTTCTCGGGCAAGGATCCGTCGAAGGTCGATCGTTCGGCTGCGTACGCTGCGCGTTACGTCGCCAAGAACATCGTCGCCGCCGGCCTGGCCGACAAGTGCGAAGTGCAGGTCTCCTACGCCATCGGCGTGGCCGAGCCGACCTCGATCTCGGTCACCACCTTCGGCACCGGCAAGATTCCGGACGAGAAGATCGAGAAGCTGATCCGCAAGCACTTCGACCTGCGCCCGTACGGCATCGTCAAGATGCTCGACCTGATCCACCCGGTCTACCAGGAAACCGCCGCCTACGGCCACTTCGGCCGCAAGCCGCACGAAGTGACCTACGTCGACGGCGCCGGCAAGAAGCACACCGCCACCGCCTTCTCGTGGGAGAAGACGGACAGGGCCGACGACCTGCGCAAGGATTCGGGGCTGAAGAAGTAATCAGCGCCTGAAGATTCGGGTTGAAGAGAACGGACCGCATTGCGGTCCGTTTTCTTTTTGGCTGTCAGTGGGGAGGAAGCCGCCATCGTTTTATTGACTTCACCTATTGGCGAGAGCGCAGTGCCCGCGTGATGCAGCTGCGACGGTCGGACTCGCGCTGTGCCGGCCCTGGACGGTGCCCGTGCCCTCGCTCATTCGCACGTCTGCTCGGTGATCTGGGTCCCGTACGCCCGCGAAAGGAAGTGGTCGTTCCAGACCCACTCGCGCTGTTGAGCCCCTCTCCCTCAGGGAGAGGGCAGCCGAAGACCACGCAACGAATTGCCGGAGCGTCGTCCGCCGGGACGGGGATTGCGGAGCAGCGGGACATGGATGTCCCGCGCCCCGACTAAAGCCAGGATGGAGTCTGGGCTACCGGGTTCATCCATCCGCAACCGCAAACCGCTAAAATGGCGAGCCTCGCCGAGGGGCGCTGCAAGTCCGGGCAATCCGGAATCAGGCTCGGCGGGACGCAACACGTACAACGGCGCCCGGTTTGGCAGGTCTCACGCCTGCCCTCACCCAAAAACCGGAGCTTCACAATGAATGCCGTAGCCAAGACCTTCTCCACCGAAGGCGATTACAAAGTTGCCGACATCTCCCTGGCCGACTGGGGCCGCAAGGAGATCGACATCGCCGAGCACGAGATGCCGGGCCTGATGTCCATCCGCAAGAAGTACGCCGCCACCGCAACGCTCAAGGGTGTGCGCGTGACCGGCTCGCTGCACATGACGATCCAGACCGCGGTGCTGATCGAGACCCTGCGTGACCTTGGCGCCGACGTGCGCTGGGCCTCGTGCAACATCTTCTCGACCCAGGACCACGCCGCCGCCGCGATCGCCGCCAGCGGCACCCCGGTGTTCGCCTGGAAGGGCGAATCGCTGGAAGAGTATTGGGACTGCACCCTCGCCGCCCTGACCTTCCCGGGCACCGGCGCCGACAAGTACCTCGGCCCGCAGCTCGTCGTCGACGACGGCGGCGACGTCACCCTGCTGATCCACAAGGGTTACGAGCTCGAGAACGGTAGCGACTGGGTCAACACCGCCTCGGGCAACCACGAAGAACAGGTGATCAAGGACCTGCTCAAGCGCGTCCACGCCGAGCGTCCGGGCTTCTGGCACACCGTCGTGCGCGACTGGAAGGGCGTCTCGGAAGAGACCACCACCGGCGTGCACCGCCTGTACCAGCTGGCCGAAGCCGGCTCGCTGCTGGTGCCTGCCATCAACGTCAACGACTCGGTCACCAAGTCCAAGTTCGACAACCTCTACGGCTGCCGTGAATCGCTGGCCGACGGCCTCAAGCGCGCGATGGACGTGATGCTGGCCGGCAAGGTCGCCGTGGTCTGCGGTTACGGCGACGTCGGCAAGGGTTCGGCGCACTCGCTGCGTGCCTACGGCGCGCGCGTGGTCGTCACCGAGATCGATCCGATCAATGCCCTGCAGGCGGCGATGGAAGGCTTCGAGGTCAACACCGTCGAGAGCACGCTGGGCCGTGGCGACATCTACGTCACCACCACCGGCAACAAGGACGTGCTGACGCTCGAGCACATGTCGCAGATGAAGGACCAGGCGATCGTCTGCAACATCGGCCACTTCGACAACGAGATCCAGGTCGACAAGCTCAACGCCTCCGGCGCGGTTCGCCTCAACATCAAGCCGCAGGTCGACAAGTACACCTTCAAGGGTGGCAACTCGATCTTCCTGCTGGCCGAAGGCCGCCTGGTGAACTTGGGCTGCGCCACCGGCCACCCGAGCTTCGTCATGTCCAACTCGTTCTCGAACCAGACCCTGGCGCAGATCGACCTGTGGGCGAACAAGGACAGCTACGAGCCGAAGGTCTACATCCTGCCCAAGAAGCTCGACGAGGAAGTCGCGCGCCTGCACCTGGAGAAGATCGGCGTGAAGCTGACCCGCCTGACCGACGAGCAGGCCGCCTACCTGGGCGTGTCGGCGGACGGTCCGTACAAGCCGGAGCACTACCGCTACTGATCGATCGCGTCGGTTTTGCGATGCAAGGAAACGGGCGCTTCGGCGCCCGTTTTTTTGCCCGCCCCCACATTTCACTCCATCGCGATAGAGCGATAGACTACGTCCCACCCCAGCACCGGCGGCCACGCATGACCCCGATCAGCTTCGAGTTCTACCCGCCCAAGACCGACGAGCAGCGCGCGCAGCTGGACAAGGCCGCGGCCAGGCTGAAGTTGCAGAACCCCGAGTACGTCTCGTGCACGTTCGGCGCCGGCGGTTCGACCCTGAGCTACACGCCGGAGACCGTCGAACGCCTGCACAAGACCCACGGCCTCGACGCCGCTCCGCATCTGTCCTGCGTCGGTGGAACCCGCGCCGAGCTCGGCGAGCTGCTCGAACGCTACAAGGCCATGGGCTGCCACCGCATCGTTGCGCTTCGCGGCGACCTGCCCTCGGGCATGGGCCACACCGGCGACTTCCGCTACGCCACCGAACTGGTCGAGTTCATCCGCCGCGAGCACGACGGCTTCTTCCACATCGAAGTCGGCTGCTATCCCGAGTGCCATCCGCAAGCCGATGACGCCCACGCCGACCTGCGCCACTTCAAGGCCAAGATCGACGCCGGTGCCGATGGCGCGATCACCCAGTACTTCTACAACGCCGATGCGTACTTCCGCTTCGTCGATGATGTGCGCCGGCTGGGTGTCACCGTGCCGATCGTGCCGGGCATCATGCCGATCTCGAACTTCAGCCAGCTGCGCCGCTTCTCCGATGCCTGCGGCGCCGAGATCCCGCGCTGGATAGGCAAGCGCATGCAGGCCTTCGGCGACGACGCCGAATCGATCCGCGAGTTCGCCGCCGACCTGGTCGCCTCCATGTGCCAGCGCCTGGTCGCAGGCGGCGCGCCGGGCCTGCACTTCTACACGCTCAACCTGTCCAAGCCGACGCTGTCGGTAATCTCGCGCCTGTAGCCCACTGCTGCCGGCAACCACACGCCATTGACGCCCGCGGGCGGAGGATGAAACCTCCCGTTCCCCCGCGGGCCGAACATGAACACGCAGCCACGTCGGGTGGCGGCCTGGGTCTGGTTATGGGCGCTGCTGCTGGCGGCGCCGGCCCACGCCGTCGGCAGCCTCCATCGCTGCCAGGCCCACGACGGCCAAGCCATCTATACCGACACTGCCTGCGCAGCGCTGGGGGCCGCGCCTGCGCCGATGTCCGCCGAACTGGTCAACCGCCTCACCTTCGATGCGTCGTCGTCGGCCAGCCTGGGCATGCTGCGGAACAATCCTCGCGGCGCCATTCCGATCCGCCGCCCGGCTGCCAGTGGTTGCGCGCGCAACGTCGGGCAATTGTCGCTGGACCTGATGGGTTCCTTCGCCATGGGCGACGTCAACCGCATCGCCGAAAGCTTCCACTGGCGAGGGTTGCAGCACCAGCAGGCGCAGCTGGTGATGAATCGCCTGCGGCATCTGGCGCGCCAGTCACTGGTCGACGCCAGTTACTGGCCGTCGCTTGCCAGCGCCGGCGATGGCGGCGGCGCGATGCAACTGGTCTTCTCCGAACCGCAGCAGGTGCTGGAGCTGGGCGTGGAGCGCTACTCGGGCTGCTATTTCGTCCGCTTCTGAACTGCGGCAAGACGGCCTGCGACCTCCATTCTTCAATCACCATTCCTTGATTGGACTGCGATGGGCGTATCGTCCCGTTCCGCCTGCCCAAGCTAGTCTGCAACGATGCCGATGTCGAAATGCCTGCTGATGTCCGTGCTGCTCGCCGCGGCGACATGGCAGCCCGTCGCCGCGCAGGTGCACAAATGCACGACGCCGGAAGGCATGGACATCTTCACCGACCGACAGTGCGCGGATGTCGGTGCCGTCGAGCAGCCGCCAAAGACCGCGCCGGCGGCTGGTTCGCGCGAGCGAAGCGGCGGCTGCGCGCGCAGCCTTCGCGACCTGGTCCAGGAGCTCAACGGCGCCTTCGACGCCCGCGACGCCAATCGCCTTGCCGGCGTCTACAACTGGAACGGGATGTCGGGCAGCGCCGCCTACGCTGCGCTGGAACGGCTCGATGCGATGGTGCAGCGACCGCTGGTCGGCATCTACCCGGTCATGCCCTCCGAACCCGCCGAAATGCTGTCGACGGAGGCCGGCACAGACGATGGCACCGAGCCAGCGCCGCCGCCCCGGCCCAGGCAGGCGCCCGTGGCGCTGCGCGTGGAGCAGACGCTGGCCAACGGCAGCACGCCATCGCGCACCGTGTTCGGCCTGCAGAAATACTTCGGCTGCTGGTGGATCAAGGGCTGAGGCCTGGCGAGCGGCCACGACGCGACTTGGGTCCGGGCCCCCGGCGCAGGCACAATAGGCGTTTCCCCCTGACGGATGGCCGGCGATGCAATACCCCGAATGGATCTGGCAGAACGGCGTCATCAAGCGCTGGGCTGAAGCCACCACGCACGTGATGGCCCACGTGGTGCATTACGGCTCCTCGGTGTTCGAGGGCATCCGTTGCTACCAGACGCCTTCCGGCCCGGTGATCTTCCGCCTCACCGACCACAACACGCGCCTGTACGCCTCGGCCAAGATCTACGACATGGCGATTCCGTACTCGCTGGAGCAGATCAACGCCGCCTGCCGCGAAGTGCTCAAGGCCAACGACAACACCACCGACTACCTGCGTCCGGTCGCCTACCGCGGCCTGGGCGGCTTCGGCCTGTCGGCCGACACCCCGACCGACGTTGCCGTGGCGACCTGGAAGATGGGCCAGTACCTGGGCGCCAGCGTGGTCGACCAGGGCATCGATGCCTGCGTGTCGAGCTGGCAGCGGTTCGCACCGAACACCCTTCCGGCGGGCGCCAAGGCCGGCGGCAACTACCTCTCGGGCCAGCTGGTCGCGCGCGAAGCCCGCCGCCTGGGCTTTGGCGAAGGCATTGCGCTGGCCTCGACCGGCCTGCTCTCGGAAGGTGCCGGCGAGAACCTGTTCCTGGTGTTCGATGGCGCCCTGCACACCACGCCGGTCAGCGCCGCGCTGCTCAATGGCATCACCCGCAACACGATCATCACCCTCGCCCGCGACGCCGGCATCGACGTGATCGAACGCGACCTGCCGCGCGAATACCTGTACCTGTGCGACGAACTGTTCATGTGCGGCACCGCCGCCGAGATCACGCCGATCCGTTCGGTCGACGGTCGCCAGGTGGGCAATGGCAAGCCGGGCGCGGTGACGCGTCGGATCCAGGAGCTGTTCTTCGGCCTGTTCGACGGCAAGACGCCGGACAAGTACGGCTGGCTCGAGCCGGTCTGAACCTGATTGCAGGAGCGGCTTGCCCGCTCCTGCATCCACGTCGCGTCGTCAGACGCGCGGGAATACGTCGTCGGCGAATGCGAGCGTGGCAACCACGCCGCGCTGCTCGCCCGGACGCACCTGCACTTCCCAGCCATACAGCGCGCACAGGCGACGCACGATCGAAAGGCCGATGCCGCCGCCCTGCGAGTGCGCGGCATGGGTGCCGCGGTAGCCACGTTCGAACAGCTTGGCGGCATCCTCGGCGCTCAGTCCCGGACCGGAGTCGATCACCGCGACCGACTTCCTGCCCAGCCGCACCACCACTTCGCCTTCGTTGCTGTACTTGACGGCATTGCCGATCAGGTTGCCCAGCGCGACCGAGACGGCTGCTTCGGGAGCGTCCACGATCAGGCCCTGCTCACCCTCCACGCGCAACTCCAGCGGCTTGCCGCCGAGCTGGGCACGGTGGGCGTCGAGCAACTGCTCGGCGACTCGCGCGACATCGGTGGCGCCATGGCCGCGCTCATTGCGCGACAGCAGCAGCAAGGCACTGATCAGGTCGGTGCACTGCTGCTCGGCGCGCTGGATGCGCAGCAGTCGGTTGCGGGTCTTGTCGTCGACACCGGGGCGCGACAGCAGCAGCTCGACCGCGCCCTTCACCACCGCCAGCGGCGTGCGCAACTCATGGCTGACGTCGGCGTTGAACTCGCGATCGCGCTGGACCACTTCGGTCAGGCGCTCGGCGTAGTCGTCGAGCGCTTCGGCGAGCTGGCCGACCTCGTCGTCCGGGAAGTGCGATGCGAGGTTCTCCGGCTCCGAACTTCGCCCGGACAGCTTGAGGCGGTTGGCCAGTTCCGAGACCGGGCTCATCACGCGTGAGGCCGACCACCAGCCGACCAGCAACGACAATACGGTGAACAGGAACACCGACGCCCAGATCGCCCGCTGGAACTGGGTCTCGCCGCGCGTGGCCTGCGACATGTCGTAGGCGAGGAAGAACCACGCCTTGGGCGTCTTGCGCACCGCCAGCTTGTAGGAGAACGAATTGCCGTCGGGATCCACGCCGGTCATGCCGTAGATGCCGTCGGCAAGCTCGTACCACTCCGGCCAGTTGACGCGCACCGAGTCGAACTTGTCGGAGGTGTAGACGTAGGCACGGATCTGGTCGACCGCGAACTGCGGGTTGTCCGGATTCTGCTCGAACTGACGCGCCGCAACGTCGATGTTGCGGTTCATCACGTCTTCGATGATCTGGTTCTCGACCCGGTTCCGGGTCCAGTTCGTCGCCCATGCGAACAGCGCCGTCAGGCCGAAGCCCAGCAGCACGAACGCAAGGATGATGCGGCTGCGCAGCTGCCGCCGGAAGCGAGTCCTGCCTGGGGTCCTGCTCGGCGGACGCTGGGGCTCTTCGGCGACCGCCATGGGCTCAGCCGTTGTCTGGGGCGGCGATGCGGTAACCGATGCCATGGCGGGTCTGGATCAAGGGGACTTCAAACGGCTTGTCGACCACTGCACGCAGGCCATGGATGTGCACGCGCAGGCTGTCGGAGTCGGGCAGTTCCTCGCCCCAGACGCGCGTTTCCAGTTCCTGTCGCGTGACCACCGCCGGCGAGGCCTCCATCAGCGCCTGCAGGATCTTCAGCGCGGTCGGATTGAGTTGCAGCAGCTTGCCCTGGCGACGGACTTCCAGGGTGTCGAGGTTGTATTCGAGGTCGGCGGTATTGAGCACGCGCGTCTGCACGCCGCGACCGCGTCGCGACAGCGCATTCAGTCGGACTTCGACCTCCTGCAGCGCGAACGGCTTGATCAGGTAGTCGTCGGCGCCGGAGTCGAAACCGGCCAGCTTGTTCTCGAGGCTGTCGCGCGCGGTCAGCATCAGCACCGGGGTCTGCTTGCGCGCTTCGTTGCGCAGCTTGCGGCAGACCTCCAGGCCGTCCAGGCCCGGCAGGTTCAGATCGAGCACGATGGCGTCGAAGTCGTGGACCACGGCCAGATGCAGGCCGGTGACGCCATCGGCGGCGAAATCCACGGTATGACCGCGGTCCTCGAGAAAGTCGCCGAGATTGGCGGCGATGTCCTGGTTGTCTTCGATGACGAGGATGCGCATGACTGGACCTTCCTGGGTAGTGGGGCTTTCGACCGTCGAACGTCTTCTAAGTTGCAGCGGCGACTGCGGCGACCGGGGGGCCGCGGTGTCCCTGACTTAACGATCTTAACGATCTTAACGATTCTGCCAGAGCCGTCGTGTGCTCCAGTCACCTGTTGCACACGCCGCGATGCGCTTCGCGCAGACAAACAAAGGCCCAAGCGCGGGGCCACCGCGCCTGGGCCAAAAGGGTATTGCCCCGATTACCGTAACCTGCTTCGACCAGGTACTGACTTGGTAGAGCGGCAGTGCTGCGGTACCGACAGGCTACGCCGAATTCGATTAAACGGTCGTTAAAAACGTCCGTTAACTTTTCGTTATGAGGAAGGACGACTTCTGATAGGCGCCTTCAATTTCGACAAATACCGGTCAAAGTGCCGCTATCTGTCGTCAACTTCCAAAATCAACGCGAGGCGGCCTTTTTCGCGATTCTGCGTTTCAGCCGATCGGCGACGTAGCTGATGATCTCTCCGGCCACGTCCACCCCGCTCGCATCCTCGATGCCTTCCAGGCCCGGCGACGAGTTGACTTCGAGCACCAGCGGGCCGCGTGCACTGCGAATGAGATCGACACCGGCGACGCCAAGTCCGAGCACGCGTGCAGCGCGAATGGCGACATCCTGTTCGGCTGCGCTGGCGCGCACGCCCTTGGCGGAACCACCGCGATGGAGGTTGGAGCGGAAGTCACCCTTGGGCGCCTGCCGCTTCATCGCCGCCACGACGCGACCGCCGACGACGAAGCAGCGCACGTCGGCGCCGCGCGCCTCCTCGATGAACTCCTGCACCAGGAAGTTGGCGTAGAGACCACGCAGGGCCTCGATCACGCCGCGAGAGGCCGACAGCTTCTCGGTCAGCATCACTCCGGCGCCCTGGGTGCCCTCATTGAGCTTGATGACGTGCGGCGGCGCGCCGAGCATCGACAGCAGGTCACCGGTGTCGTCTGGGTTGTCGCCGAACACCGTGGTCGGCAAGCCGATGTGCTCGGCCGCCAGCAACTGGTGGCAGCGCAGCTTGTCGCGGGCACGCAGGATCGCGTCGGAGGAATTGGGGGTGACCGAGTTCATCAGCTCGAACTGGCGCAGTACCGCCGAGCCGTAGCGCGTCACCGAGGCGCCGATACGCGGGATCACCGCCTGGTAGCCGGCGATGGGCCGGCCCTTGTAGTGCATGCTGAATCCGTCGCTGGCGATGCGCATGTAGCAGCGCAACGGGTCGAGCACGCGCACGCTGTGGTTCTGCTCACGCGCGGCTTCGACCAGGCGCCGGGTCGAGTAAAGCTTGCTGTTGCGCGAGAGGATCGCCAGTTTCATTGCATTGATTTCACGATGGGCACGATCGCGCCCGAAATGGGCAGGCGGCCGTGCAGGAATGAGCGCGCGGGATCGACGGTGAACACCCTCGCCAGCGCAGTACGGCCCAACAGCATCGGAAACAGCATGCCGCGCCGATCCGACAGATTGATTTCAACCACCCGCTCGATGCCGGCCAGCGACAGCACCGTGCGGACGAACACCCGCCGGGTGCAGTGGCCGCCGGAATCGGTGACCTCGCGCTCGTCGTAGATCGGCGCCATCGCCTCGATGATGCCGGCGCGCTCGCCCGGGCTGATCCTGAAGCCGACCCACGGCGCGCCGCCCTCGGAAAAACGCCATTGCGCGTCCACGTGCAGCGCCGAACTGCGCGCGCCGCTGTCGACCTTGGTGCGCAGGCGCGCGATGCCAAGCTCCGGCAAGGAAGCCCACTCGCGCCAACCCAATACGATCTTCGATGCCATCGGGCCTCCGGGGGTGGGCCGCTGAAAGGCAAAAGCGGCGGCCACTTTAAAGGAGGCCGCCGCTGCAAATGTGTGGAGCGGGTGATGGGAATCGAACCCACGCTAGCAGCTTGGGAAGCTGCAGTTCTACCATTGAACTACACCCGCGTGGCGGGAAGTCTATGCCCCGGATACAGCGGGAGTAAAGCTGCTGGAAAAAGCCACGGGACCCGGATCCGGACCCGCGAAACAGCGGTTCCTCCGGCACGATCTGCCGGAGGAACCGCAACTTCTTCACTGCTCGAGCATGTCATTCAGACACGCAGTGACAACCGGTCAGACCAGCCGTCAGAACCCGCCGCCAAGGCTGACGAACACGGTCGCGTCATTGCCGCCCTTCTGGCCCACCGTCACGCTGGTGCCGATGTTGGTCGCCAGGCCGAACAACTCGGTGCGCGCGCCAAACACCAGGGTGCCGTAGTCCTGGTCGTACTGGGTACCGGGGACGGCGAACGCTCCCGTGCCAGGCATCGAACGCAGGCGGGCGAAGACTTCGTCGTCGTTGTCCTCGAACTCGTGGTCGTAGGTGAGCTGGGCGTACGGGCTCAGGTGCTCGTTGATGGTGTAGTCGACCTTCCAGCCGACGCTGCCGATCAGCGAGTCGTAGTCACGGTCCATGAAGGTCAGGGCCGTGGCCTCGGTGCTGTTCTCGTCGTAGCCGTCGACTTCGATCGTCTGCGACAGCACCTGCACCACCGGGCCGTGCTTGAGCGAACCCTCGCCGAAGTTCCAGCCCGCGGCGAAACCGGCGCTGAGGTTGGTGCCGTCAGGCGAACCGGTGTGGGTGCGCGAGGTCGGGCCAAGCTTGATGCGGCGCTCGACGTCGTAGGAGACCCAGTTGTAGCTCAGCTGGCCGTTGATCCACGCCGAACCGCTGGTCCAGCCCAGGTAGCCGCCGAGGGTGGCGTCGTCCTGGTCGAACTCGCCGCGGTTGTTGCCCCAGTCCATCTTCTGCTGGCCGTAACCGGCGAAGCCGCCGTACACGAGGTTGCCGCTGGCCCAGTCGAGGCCGAAGCTCAGCGCCGGGCCCATGCCGTCGTAGTTGTCGCCATCGCCGTAGCGCTGGAAGTCACCGCGCACGTCGCCCCACCAGCGCATGCCCTCGCCTTCCGGACGCGCGTCGATCTGGGCGGCCACGCGGTCAGCGCGGGCGCGGCCAATGACGGCTTCCGAATGCGGCAGCACGGCCAGCTGGCGCGGGCCTTCGAGGACCGAGACGGCGTAGTCACCGAGGATCGCGTGCGCCTTCGAGGACGGATGCACGCCATCGGCGAAGGCATACGTGTCCGGCGCGTTCGGCGCGGCATAGGAAGCCGGATTGCAGAACAGCGAGGAGTCGCCTGCCGGCGCAGGTTGCGTGCGGCAGGCCACGCCGGTGACGTTGGTCAGGCCGTAGGGCGCCGGGTTGGCGATGATCTCGCCCAGCAGGTGGAAGGTGTCGAGCGGAATCACCCGCAGGTTGGCCGAAGCCAGCCCGGCGAACAGAGCGTTGTTGTAGGCGGTCGAAAGCGCCGTGCCCTGCGCCTGCGCGACGGCGCCGCCGGCGCGAAATTGCGGCGTCAGGCCGAGGTCCGGCACCGTCGGCACGAGCACGTAGCGGGCGCCGGCGCTCTCCAGCGCGGCGACGTTGCCGACCTGGGCCGTTACCGCTGCGCCGATGATCGCCTGGGCCTGCGCCGGCACCGTGGCTGCGGCGAACAGGTCATTGGCGCCACCCCACACGGTGTAGAGGGCGTTCGGGTCGGCCCTGCCACCGGTGCGGGTAAGGTAGCTGGTGATCTGCGTGCGCAGCGACGGAATCGCGCCGAGGCCGCCAGCGGCGTTGGTGCCGGTGCGGGCACCGCCGACGGCGTAGTTGCTGCCACCCTGGTTGTCGCTCGCCGCGTTGCTGCCGTAGTAGCCGGCCACGTACTCGGCCCAGACCAGGCCCGGGTTGGTGGTGAAACGACCCAGCAGCGCGCCGGACGGGCCCACGGCCTGCACCAGCGCAGGACGGAAGTGACCGGAGTCGGTCAGGCTGTCACCGAAGAAGACGGTCTGCGAATACGGCTGGCTCTGGGCGAAAGCCGGTGCGGCTGCCAGCGCCAGTGCGGCGGCCAGCACGGAGCGAACGGGTGTCATCATTGAATCCCCTGGAAAGGCGTCGGAAGGCGTGGGAAAGCAGTGGATGGGTGGCGACAGCAGAAGGTCCGCGGAACCCACATACGCCCGCGGATGGATGCATCGAAACATGCGCGCCGGACACACTCACGCCGCAGTGCGTCAAAAAGCATGCCGACACTGGCCTGGTGCCGTGGCCGCGGCGACAATAGCACCATGGAAATCCTCTTGAACGGCGAGCCGCGCGCGATCGCGGCCGACACCACGGTGCTGCAACTGCTGCAACTCGAAGGCCTCGGCGAGCGCCGGGTCGCGGTGGAGATCAACAGCGAGATCGTGCCGCGCAGCCACCACGGCGAACGCGCACTGGCCAACGGCGACCGGGTCGAGATCGTGCACGCGCTGGGCGGCGGCTGAATTGCCCGACCCGTGCACACGGTGCATGCAGGGCGCCGCGGGCCGGCTGCTAAACTAGTGCGATGACCGCTCCGCTCCTCAACGACCCCCTCGTCATCGCCGGCAAGCCCTACGCCTCGCGCCTGCTTACCGGTACCGGCAAGTTCACCGACCTCGAGCAGACCCGCCTGGCCACCCAGGCCGCCGGCGCCCAGATCGTCACCGTCGCGATTCGTCGCAGCAACATCGGCCAGAACCCGGGCGAGCCCAATCTGCTCGACGTGCTGCCGCCGGACCGCTACACGATCCTGCCCAACACCGCCGGCTGCTACACCGCCGACGACGCCGTGCGCACCTGCCGTCTCGCCCGCGAACTGCTCGATGGCCACAACCTGGTCAAGCTGGAAGTCCTCGGCGACCAGAAGACCCTGTACCCCGACGTGGTGCAGACCCTCGCCGCCGCCGAGATCCTGGTCAAGGACGGCTTCGAGGTCATGGTCTACACCTCCGACGACCCGATCCTGGCCAAGCGCCTGGAGGAAATCGGCTGTGTCGCGGTGATGCCGCTCGCCGCGCCGATCGGCTCCGGCCTTGGCGTGCAGAACAAGTACAACCTGCTCGAGATCGTCGAGAACGCCAAGGTGCCGATCATCGTCGACGCCGGCGTCGGCACCGCCTCGGACGCGGCCATCGCGATGGAGCTGGGCTGCGACGGCGTGCTGATGAACACCGCCATCGCCGGCGCCAGGGATCCGGTGCTGATGGCCCACGCGATGAAGCTCGCGGTCGAGGCTGGCCGCGCCGCGTTCAAGGCCGGACGCATCCCGCGCAAGCGCTTTGCCAGCGCCTCCAGCCCGGTCGATGGATTGATCGGCTGATGTCGGACCCCAGCACTCCTGCGCCCAAGGGCAAGACGCCACCCAAGCCGTTCACCGTCGAGGAAGGCCACCGCAAGGTGCGCAGCTTCGTGCTGCGGCAGGGGCGTTTCACCGAGGCGCAGCAGCGCGCGTTCGACCAGTTGTGGCCGCGCTTCGGCCTCGACTACGCCGGGGCGCCGCGCGACTTCGACGCCACCTTCGGCCGCCAAGGCCCGGCGCGTGCTGGAAATCGGCTTCGGCAACGGCGAGGCCCTGCGCTTCGCCGCGCAGAACGACCACGAGCGCGACCTGATCGGCATAGAAGTGCACGCGCCCGGGGTCGGCCGCCTGCTCAATGCCCTGGCCGAGGACGGCAGCGACCACGTCCGCCTCTACCACCACGACGCGGTCGAAGTGCTGCACAACGAGATTGCCGACGGCTCGCTCGACGAGATCCGCATCTACTTCCCCGACCCCTGGCACAAGAAGCGCCATAACAAGCGCCGACTGGTCCAGCCCGAGTTCGCCCGCCTGCTGGTGTCCAAGCTCGCGGTCGGCGGACGCTTGCACCTTGCCACCGATTGGCAGGACTATGCCGAACAGATGTGGGATGTGCTCGATGCAACGCCCGGCCTGAGCAACCGCGCCGGTGCGCGCGGCAGCGTGGACCGTCCGCAGTGGCGACCGCAGACCCATTTCGAGACCCGCGGCCAGAAGCTTGGCCACGGCGTGTGGGATCTCCTCTACGACCGCGTCCCATAAAACGCGTTCCCCAAAAGCAGAGTCGCTAACGCCCCGGCATGGATACCGCGCTGACGCTCACCACCGACATGAAGCTCGTGCTCGGGCTGGTGGGCTTCACGATGGTGATGTTCCTGTTCGAGCGCATCCGCGCCGACGTCGTGGCCCTGGTCGTGCTGGTGCTGCTGGGCCTGTCGGGCCTGGTCGAGCCGGACGAACTGTTCAACGGCTTCTCCGGCAACGCGGTGATCAGCATCATCGCAACGATGATCCTGGGCGCCGGACTCGATCGCACCGGCGCCCTCAACCGCCTCGCCGGCTGGCTGCTGCGGCGCGCGCACGGGGTCGAGCACCGGCTGCTGCTGCTGACCAGCGCGGTCGCCGGCATCAACTCCTCGATCATGCAGAACCCGTCGGTGATGGCGTTGTACATGCCCGTCGCCGCGCGCCTGTCCTCGCGCACCGGCCTGACCCTGCCGCGGCTGCTGCTGCCGATCGCCTGCGCGATCGTGATGGGCGGTGCGCTGACCATGGTCGGCAATTCGCCGCTGATCCTGCTCAACGACCTGTTGATCGCCGCCAACAGCAACCTGCCCTCGGGCGCGGCCACGATCGAACCGCTGAAGATGTTCGCGCCGCTGCCGATCGGCCTGGCGCTGCTGGCGGCATCGCTGGCCTACTTCCACTTCTTCGGCGACAAGAACCTGCGCGACGAGGACGGCAAGGGCGCCACGCCGGCACGCACGCAGAGTTACTTCGCCAAGGCCTACGGCATCGACGGCGACGTCTACGAGCTCACCGTCACCGCCGACAGCCCGCTGGTCGGCATGTCGCTGGGCGAGGCCGAGGCGCTGCACAACGCGCCGCTGCTGCTCGCGCTCAAGAGCGACAACGAATCGCGATTGGCGCCGCCCGCCGACACGCGCATCTGGGTCGGCAGCGTGCTCGGCGCGATGGGCCCGCGCCAGCAGGTCAGCGACTTCGCCCAGAACCATTTCCTGCGCCTGTCCTCGCGCCTGAAGAATTTCGGCGACCTGTTCAATCCCAGTCGCGCCGGCATTTCCGAAGCGGTCGTGCCGGCCACCTCGAAGTTCATCGGCAAGAACGGCCGCGACCTGCAACTGCGCAAGCAGATGGGCCTGAGCCTGCTGGCGATCAACCGCGACAAGGCCGTGCTGCGCGAGAACGTCCGCGACGTCGCCCTGCGCGCCGGCGACATGCTGGTCTTCCACAGCATCTGGACCGACCTGGCAGTGGCGGCCGAGAGCAAGGACCTGGTGGTGGTCACCGACTACCCCAAGGGCGAACAGCGTCCGCACAAGTTCAAGATCGCGATGGCGATCTTCGCGATCTCGATGCTGCTGGCGCTGTCCTCGCGACTGCCGGTGTCGATCGCACTGATGACCGGCGTGGCAGGCATGCTGATCGCCGGCGTGCTCAACATCGACGAGGCTTACGCGGCGATCAACTGGAAGACGGTCTTCCTGATGGCCTGCCTGATTCCACTGGGCTGGGCGATGGACTCCAGCGGCGCGGCGGCGTGGGTGGCCGGACACACCATCGAGCGACTGCCCACGGGCACGCCGGTGTGGCTGCTGGAAATCCTGGTGGGCATCTTCACGACAGCGTTCTCGCTGGTCATCAGCCACGTCGGCGCGACCATCGTGACCGTGCCACTGGCGATCAACCTGGCGCTGGCCGCGGGCGGCAACCCGGTTGCGTTCGCGCTGATCGTGGCGCTGTCGGCCTCGAACAACTTCATGACCGCGTCCAACCCGGTGATCTCGATGATCACCGGCCCGGCCGGCTACACCGGCAAGGAGCTGTGGAAGATCGGCGGGCCGCTGTCGCTGATCTACACGGTGGTCATCGTGGCGATGATCAACCTGATGTACTGATGGCCGGCTCACGTCATGTCGGATCTGACCGCACGCGCATTGCTCGACTCCGGCACCGTCACGGTGAAGGACGTGCTGTGCCGGGGCAGCTGCCGCCACCGCAGTGCCGAGGAGTGCTCGGCAACGACGCACCTGGTGTTCCCGTACCGCGGACTGTATTTGCGGCACGTCGGCAATGACCAGTCGGTGGCCGACGCCAACCACGTGCTGTTCTTCAACGCCGGCGAGGCCTATCAGGTCAGCCATCCCGTGGAGGGAGGCGATGCCTGCCTGGTGCTGACGACATCGCCGGAGCTGCTGCGGGAGTTGTCTCCGGCCACGCTGCTGCGGCGACATGACACTACGGGCTTCCGTATGCAGGCGCTGCGGATCGACGCGCGGGCACAGGTGCTGGTAGCGCTGCTGCGGCACAGCCTGCATCACGGCGTCATCGAGCCGCTGGAAGCCGAAAGCCTGGCGCTGACACTGATCTGCCGCAGCCTGGGGCCGCGAACCGCGCATGCGACCACGGCGACGCAGGGACGGCAACGGCTGGTGGACCGGGTGAAGGTGCTGTTGGCCAGTGATCTTGGCCGGCGCTGGAGCCTTGCGGAAATCGCGGATCAGATCGGCGGCTCGCCGGTGTATCTGACCCAGGCTTTCCAGCAGGTCGAAGGCCTGCCGTTGTATCGCTACCACCTGCGCCTGCGCCTGGCGCGCGCGCTCGACCGCGTCGCCGACTGCGAGGACATGTCGGCGCTGGCGATGGACCTGGGTTTCTCCAGCCACAGCCATTTTGCCGCTGCGTTCAAGCAGGCCTACGGCCGCACGCCGACCGAGTTCCGCGCCTCGGTGCTGGCCAAGAGCGCGTGACCCGCGTCCTCGGCAGGCTCGCGCATCGCTAAAGATTCCGACAGCGGCGATGCCTGTGCGGTGGTCTCCTGCACGTGCCCGGACGTCGGGCACCAACTGGAGCGTGTCATGAGCGAGAAGACCTGTGCGGTGTGCGACTACCCCCTGGACGGCAACGCCATCAAGGTGACCATCGGCGGGCGCGCCGTGGAAGTGTGCTGCGAGGAGTGCGCGGAGAAGCTGCGCGAAGCCGAAGCCACCACCAAGTAATGACGGATCGCGGTCAAGCGCTGCCCTCGAGCCAGACCGCGCCGTCGCGCACCGACACGGTCACCGAGCGCAGCGCTTCGCCGCGGCACGGCCCGGCCACGCACTCGCCGCCGCGCAGTTCGAAGCTCGCGCCGTGCGCGGCGCAGACCAGCAAGCCTTCCTTGCTCTTGAGGAACTGGCCTGGCGCCCAGTCCAGTCGACGGCCCGCGTGCGGGCAGATGTTGAGCCACGCACGCACGTGATCGCCGTCACGGTACAGAATCAGCGATTCCGCATCGCCGTCGATTACCGCCTCGACCTCGGCGAAAGTCCCGTCCGGCAAGCGTTCCAGTGGCAGCAGGGGTGACATCTGAACGGTTGCCTCGTGCGCAATGCTTAACGAAGTTCTCACACCTTCGCCCGACCCTGGCCCGATACTCGCTTGCCCGGCGTATTGCCGCATTGTGTCACGACGTCCCCGATGTTCGCCCAGACCTTCCGTTTCGACTCCGCCCAGTTCCAGCGCGTGCGTTCGGCTTTCGAGCCGCGCAAGCCCCGTCATCGCCTGCTGCGCTTCGCAGTCGGGGTGGTCGGGTTGGGCCTGTTGCTGGTGCTGGTGATGTTCAGCGTGGTCCTCGGCGCGGCGATGATCGCCGCCGGCATCGTCTACAAGCTGTGGAAGGGGCGCGGCAAGGCCGCCGCCCGCGATCCGCGCATCGTCGAAGGCGAGTACCGCGTGGTCGACGCGCAGGTGCTGGAGGCCAGCCGCACCCGTTCGCAGCGCGAAGCGCTGTAATCCGATGGGCGACGTGATCGCGGCGCTGCCGCAACCGCGCGTTCCGGTTCACGGCAGCGCCGATCTCTTTTTTCCTGTCCACCGCATCTATTGCGTCGGCCGCAACTTCGCCGACCACGCCCGCGAAATGGGCGCCGCCGTTCCCGCCTCGGCGGCCGAGCGCGGCAATCCGGTGTTCTTCCTCAAGCCCGCCGACGCCATCGCGCTCGGCGCGGACGTGCCCTACCCGCCCGGCACCAGCGACCTGCACCACGAAGTCGAACTGGTGGTGGCGATCGGTCGCGACGCACCCGCCGGCGTGCTCGATCCGGCCGACGCAGGTGCGCTGGTCTACGGCTACGCCGTCGGCCTGGACCTGACCCGGCGCGACCTGCAGGGCGCGGCCAAGGCAAAGGGCCTGCCGTGGGACACCGGCAAGGCGTTCGACCATGCCGCGCCGATCAGCGCGATCGTGCCGGCCGCGCAGGTCGGCGAACTCGGCCCGCGCAAGCTCACCTTGCAGATCAATGGCGAAACCCGCCAGGCTGGATCGCTCGCCGACCTGATCTGGACGGTGCCGGAAATCCTGCACGAGCTGTCCAAGCTGTACGCGCTGCGCGCAGGCGACCTGGTCTTCATGGGCACGCCCGCCGGGGTGGGCCCGCTGCAACCGGGCGACCGCTTCCATGCCGTCCTGGACGGCGTGGTCGAGCATTCCGGCCGTATCGTTGCACGGAGCGCTGACAGCGCGGCGGTATAGTCGGCCGCTACGGCTTCGGGATTGGACCATTAACCTTCGGGCAACCACGGAGACAGTGCAGCCATGGGAATGATCAGCGAGTTCAAGGAATTCATCTCGCGCGGCAACGTCGTCGACCTCGCGGTCGGCGTGGTGATCGGCGCGGCCTTCGGCAAGATCGTGACCTCGCTGGTCGACGGCATCGTGATGCCGGCGGTGGGTGCCTTCACCAAGGGCGCCAGCGTCACCGACTGGAAGTACGTGCTCAAGCCCGCGCAGCTGGATTCGGCCGGCAAGGAAGTCGCCGCCGAACTGGCCATCAAGTACGGCTTGTTCATCCAGACCATCATCGACTTCCTGCTGATCGCGCTGGTGATCTTCCTGGTGCTCAAGGCCTACAACCGGCTGCGCGCGCCGGCGGCGACCCCGGCGGTGCCGGAAGACGTGCTGCTGCTGCGCGAGATCCGGGATTCGCTGAAGAAATAGCCAAACCGCGCACACCTGCGCGTGACCATAGGCACCCCACCGCAAACCGGCGAATTGATACGCTCGCGGTTTCGACTTCGGGGAGTCCTTGCTGATGCGTGCAACGTTGTCGGTGGCCATCGCCACCCTGCTTTCGGCCGCCGTGCTTTCCACCAGCGGTAGTGCCATTGCCGCACAGGCAACCACGCGCATCCCCGACAAGGCCATCGCCACCGCCGCGCAGCTGCGCGAAACCGCGCTGGCCAGCGACCTGGGTTACCGCATCACCGAATCGCTGACAACCGAAGTCGGCCCGCGCCTGGCCGGCAGCGAAGCCGATGCCCGCGCCGTCGCCTGGGCCGTGGCCAAGTTCAAGGAGCTGGGCTTCGACAAGGTCTGGACCGAGCCGGTCACCTTCCCGAAGTGGGAGCGCCGCAGCGAGAGCGCACGCGTGCTCGGCGCCAGCGCGCAGCCGCTGCACCTGACCGCACTCGGCGGCAGCCCGGCAGGCACGGTCGAGGGCGAGGTCGTGCGCTTCGCCGACCTGGCCGCGCTGGAGGCCGCGCCTGCCGGCTCGCTCGCCGGCAAGATCGCCTTCATCGACTACAAGATGGAACGCGCCCGCGACGGCGCCGGCTACGGTCCCGGTTCGCGCGTGCGCAGCCGCGGTCCGTCGGCTGCAATTCGTGCGGGCGCCGCGGCTTACCTGATGCGTTCGGCCGGTACCGATTCGCATCGCAATCCGCACACCGGCATCACCCGCTTCGATGAAGGCCTGACGCCGATTCCGTCGGCCGCATTGGCCGTGCCCGACGCCGACCAGCTCGCGCGCCTGCTCGCGCGCGGCGCGGTCAAGGTGCGCGTCGCGCTGGACTGCGGCTGGGATGGCGAATACACCTCGGCCAACGTCATCGGCGAGATTCGTGGCGCCAGCAAGCCCAATGAAGTGGTGGTGATCGGTGGGCACCTGGATTCGTGGGATCTGGGCACCGGCGCTATCGACGACGGCGCCGGCGTCGGCCTGACCATGGCCGCCGGCAAGCTGATCGGCAACCTCAAGCAGCGTCCGGCGCGCACCATCCGCGTGGTCGCCTTCGCCAACGAGGAACAGGGCCTGCACGGCGGCAAGGCGTATGCGAATGCGCACATCGCCGACCTGCGCAAGCACCAGATCGGCGCCGAGAGCGACTTCGGCGCTGGCCGCATCTACGAGTATTCGAGTTCGGCACCGGAGTACGCCAAGCAGGCCGACGAGCAGATCGCGCAGGCATTGGCACCGCTCGGCATCGCGCACGCACCCGGCAAGGGCGGCCCCGGCCCGGACATCAGTCCGTTCGCCGAGAAGGGCCTGGCCTGGGCGCGCCTGGGCCCAGGACGGCACGGACTACTTCGACCTGCACCACACGCCGGACGACACCTTCGACAAGATCGATCCGAAGGCGCTGGCGCAGAACGTCGCCGCCTACGCGGTGTTCGCTTACCTGGCGGCGTCGGCCGAAGGCGACTTCGGCAGCGAACCGAAGGTGGAACCGGGCAAGTAATTGCCGCAATGGCATCGACCACGAGCGGTGCATGTGCACCGCTCGTGATGCCGAAGTAATCCCTGCGTCAACGGCACCCGCCGCTCGTCGGCTGGGACGCCGTGGCCACGCATTCAGCCGACCGAAGCGACAGTTCGCCACGTCGTGCTAATGACGCTGCGATTTCGCGGGTGCAGACTCCACGCGTCTTTCCGGACAGGATGAAGCGATCGGAGCATCTCGATGAGAACTCCAACGATCGAAGCGTCGCCGCGGGAGCACGCTGTTCGCGGCAGGCCGAGGACATCCCGGGTCGCCACGGTCTCGCGGGTGCTCGAACTCATTGACCAGCAGCATTGGCCGTTGCGCCTGGCCGACCTGTGCCGGGTGACCGGCATCAGCGAACGCACGCTGCGCACCATCATCAAGGAACAGTTCGACCTCGGTCCGAGCCGCTACCTGCGCCTGCGACGCTTGCAGATGCTGCACGACGCACTCGAACGCGCCAGCCCCTACGACACCACGGTGGCGGCGATCTCCGCGCGCTTCGGATACGCGCACGGCGGCCGCATGGCCTCGGAGTACCACGAGCTTTTCGGCGAGTACCCAAGCCAGACGCTGGGCCAACCGTTCGCGCAGGCGGCAGACGAGAGCACGGCCTCCGACATCTTCGCGACCCTGCCCGAAGCCGGGCCGGAACCTTCGCGCGAACAGCACTGACGGTGACGAGTGCGGTTTGGGTGCGAAGCCCGGGCGCGCATGCAAGACTTCGGGGGTGCGATCAACCAGGACCCCGACCGTGCGCGACCTGTATCCGGAGATCGAGCCCTACCGCAGCTTCCGTCTCGCCGTGGACCCGATCCACGAGCTGCACGTCGAGGAATGCGGCAATCGCGACGGCATTCCGGTGGTGTTCCTGCACGGTGGTCCGGGCGCGGGCGTCTCGCCCTACCATCGCCGCTTCTTCGATCCGGCCAAATACCGGATCGTGCTGTTCGACCAGCGTGGCGCGGGCAAGTCGACGCCGCACGCGGAGCTGCGTGGCAATACCACCTGGCACCTGGTGGCCGACATCGAAACGATCCGCGAGTACCTGGGCATCGAGCGCTGGGCCGTGTTCGGCGGCTCCTGGGGATCGACGCTGGCGCTGGCCTATGCGCAGTCGCATCCCGACCGCGTAACCGGCCTCATATTGCGCGGCATCTTCCTGGGCCGTTCCTATGAGCTGCGCTGGTTCAACGAACTCGACGGCGGCGCGTCGCAGATCTTTCCCGAGCGCTGGGCGCACTACCTGTCGTACATTCCGGAACCCGAGCGCGGCGACATGATCGAAGCCTACTGGCGCCGCCTCGACAGCGAGGACGAGGCGACGCGCCTGGCCGCGGCGCATGCGTGGGGGCATTGGGAAGGCGGCAGCACCACGCTGCTGCATGACCCCGACGAACCGGGCAATTTCGCCGACCCGCAGGTGGCCCTGGCCGTGGCCCGCGCCGAGGCGCACTACTTCCGCCACGGCATGTTCCTCGAACACGACCAGCTGCTGCGCGACGTCGACCTCATCCGCCATATTCCGGCCACGATCGTGCATGGCCGCTACGACATCATCTGCCCGGTGCGTGCGGCGTGCGACCTCGCCGCGGCGTGGCCGCAGGCGCGGCTGCGGATCGTGCTGGCCGGGCACAGCGCCGCGGATCCCGCGATCGTCGATGCGCTGGTGGAGGCCACCGATGCGCTGGCAACGTCGACGTCGACGCAGCGCGCGACGATCACGGCACCATGATGATCACCTTGCCGCGGGCGCGACCGGTTTCCAGATAACGGATCGCGTCGGGCAATTCCGCCAGCGGATAGGTGCGATCGATCACCGGCGTGACCTTGCCAGCCGCCATCAGGTCGGCGAGGACGGTCAGGTCCTTCTGGTTGAGCTCGGCCAGCACCATGCCCATCTTCTGCGACACGAACCATGACGTCACCGCGGCCCCGACCGGCTTGATCATCGGCCCGACCCAGCGACCGTCGTCGGGCCCGCCGCCGCCGATCAGCACGTAATGGCCATCGGGCTTGAGCACGCGCCGGTTCTCGGCAAGGGAGCGGTTGCCGACGTTGTCGAGGATCACGTCGTACTTCTGCGTTCCCTGGGTGTAATCGCTGGTCTTGTAGTCGATCACCTGGTCGGCACCGAGCGACCGCACCAGCGCGACATTGCGCGTGCTGCACACGCCGGTGACGTTGGCTCCCATCGTCTTGGCGATCTGCACGGCAAACGTGCCGACCCCGCCCGAGGCACCATTGATCAGCACGCTCTGCCCGGCCTTCAACTTGCCGCCGTCACGAAGGCCTTGCAGGGCGGTGATCGCGGCGATCGGCACGCCGGCCGCCTGCTCGAAGCCGAGGTTGGCCGGCTTGGCGACGATCGCGCGATCCTGTTTGACCACGACGTACTGGGCGAAGGCGCCGGTGCGGCCACCGAACACCTCGTCGCCGGGTTTGAAGCGGGTGACGCCCTTGCCAACCGCTTCGACCGTTCCGGAGTAATCGACACCCAGCCGGATCACTTCCGGTCGACGCAGGCCGGTGCCCATGCGCATCAGATAAGGTGTTCCGCGCATGTAGTGCCAGTCGAGCGGGTTGACCGCGGCATTGCGCACGCGCACCAGCACTTCATCGTCGGCCGGGGTCGGCCGCTCGACTTCGCCATAGCGCAGCGTATCGGCGGTGCCGTAATCGCAGTAGGTGACCGCCTTCATCGGATGCACCGGCATCGCCACCGGATCACTGCAGGCGTTGTCCGAACGCCACCAGGCGACCAGGAACGCCAGCATCGCAAGCACCACGACGACAGCGCCGAAGCCTGCCACGCGCTTGAGTTTCATGTTGTCCCCTCCGCACCTGCGTCGCTCCGGTTGCCGGGGCGCTCCAGTGTCAGCGGACGATTGCACCAGAAAAGTTAAGTCGGCGTGACCGATGGCCGGGGCTTGGGACCGGGTGCGTCCGCTATCCTCCGGCGACCGCCCGCGCCACGTCGACGACACATGCCCACCAAGCCCGACTTCTCCCAGCACCTTCGCCTGCGCGCACTGGGCCTGCTGTTGCTGCTGGTGTCGTTTGTCGCTGCTGCCGGCGAGAGCGCATCTACCTACTACCCACCTCGCGGTGACTGGGAGCGGATGACCCCGGCGCAGGCCGGCTTCGATCCGCAGCGCCTGCAGCAGGCCATCGCCTTCGCCCAGGCACATGAAGCGCCGGAGCCGCGCGACCAGGCGAAATCGCTGACCCAGAGCTTCGGCAGCAGGGAACCGCACTTCGGCGGGCTGATCGGGCCGACCGCGGAACGCGCCGGCATCAATGGCCTGATCGTCCACCGCGGCCGCGTGATCGCCGAGTTCGGCGACACCCGCAGTGTCGACATGAGCCACAGCGTCACCAAGTCCTTCCTCAGCACCGTGGTCGGGCTGGCCCTGGCAGGACGGCCGCATAGCCGACACCAACGATCGCGTTGCCGGCTACATGCCTCGCAACGTCACGCCCGGCGACATCGACCTGTTCAAGTCGGAACACAACGCGCCCATCACCTGGGAGCACCTGCTGCGCCAGACCAGCGACTGGGAAGGCACGCTGTGGGGCAAACCGGACTGGGCCGACCGGCCGTCCGGTCCGCAGGAGCAATGGCCGCAGCGCGCGCGCCATGCGCCGGGCAGCCACTACATGTACAACGACGTGCGCGTGAACGTGCTCGCGTTGGCGGCGCTGCAAGTGTGGCGGCAGCCGCTGCCGCAAGTGCTGCGCGAGCGCGTCATGGACCCGATCGGTGCCAGCAACCGCTGGCGCTGGTACGGCTACCGCAATTCGTGGATCGAACTCGACGGGCAGCAGATGCAGTCGGTCTCCGGCGGCGGCCACTGGGGCGGCGGCATGTTCATCGACAGCTGGGACCTGGCCCGCTTCGGTTACCTGTTCCTGCGCGACGGTCGTTGGCAGGACCGGCAGATCGTCTCGTCGCAATGGATCGCCAAGGCGCGCACGCCGGGCGCGGACAAGGACGACTACGGCTACTGCAACTGGACCCTCAACACCGGCCGCAAGTCACTGCCGTCGGCACCGGCCAGCAGCGTCACCTTCCGTGGCAACGGCCAGAACATCGTCTACATCGACCGCGACAATGACCTGCTGATCGTGGTGCGATGGATCGACCGCGGCGATGCGCTCGACCAGTTCATCGGCAAGGTGCTCGCGGCGCGGCGAGCCACGCCGCAGGCACCCTGACGGTCCGACGTCAGCGGCGCGGCGGCGTCTCGCCGGTCGCCAGAGGCCGCACGTACTGCAGCAGGCTGGCGAGGGTCTTGCCCGGTTCCTCCCACGGCATCATGTGGGCGGAACGCTCGAACCAGACGCCCTGCTTGTAGGGCGCCTTGAGCTGACGCAACCAGGCTTCGGTCGGTTGCGACGGCGTGGTGTAGTCGTGGCGCCCCATGAACATCACCACCGGGATCGGGAACGAACGCACGCCCTTGAAGTCGACCTCGAGGAATTCCGGCAGCAACCGGCCGAGGCTGAAGATGCTGCCCAGGTTGATCGCGCAACGGTCCTGATCGTTGTAGTCGGGCGACAGGCGCGGGCCGCGGTAGTAGTAGTTGGAGTCCTCGCGGAACGCGGTCAGGCCACCGTAGAACTGCGGCCACTTGCGCGCGAGGATGATGCGGTCGCGGGTGATCGGCGTGTTGCCCGGGTACGGCGCGATCGATGCCAGCTCACGCATCGCCTCTTCGTTCTTGTGCGCCTTCGCCTGCTCGACGCCATAGTCGTAGCTGATGCGCTCGTTGTCGCGCGTGTTGATGACCTGGCCGATGCCGACGTAGGCATGGAACAGGTCCGGACGCTTGAGCGCGGCACCCATGGCGACGATCGTGCCCCAGCTGTGGCCGACCAGGATCAGCTTGTCCTTGTGGTAGCGCTTGCGCAGGTACTCGGCGACCTCGATCGCGTCGTCGACGTAGCGCGGGATGTGGATGCTGTCGCCGATGGACTCCGGCGGCGTGGTCTCGTTGTAGGTCTTGCCGGCGCCGCGCTGGTCCCAGTTGACGACCGTGAAGTACTCCTCCATCGGCCGCTGGAACTGCCAGGCGGTCGGCGTGATCGGTGCCGCCGGGCCGCCGTGGACGAACAGGATCATCGGGTTGCCGCGGTCCTGGCCGCGCACGTTGAGCCACTGCTCGATGCCGCCGATGCGGGTCTTGTAGGACTCCTGCACACCGCCCGGCGCCACGATGTGCTGCATGTCGGCGATGATTTCCCGCGACGGCTCGTAGGACGAGCGGTCCGGACATTCCTGCGCCTGCGCGGACAGGCATGCGGCCATCAGGGCCACGAACGCAAACGATCTCTTGATCATGAACTCTCCCTGGAAAAGTCGGCGTGATACGCCGACCTTGAGCCAAGGGATACGATCAGCGTCGCGAGGGTTGCAATGGTACGGCGCAGGTCAGCTGCGCGCGCGCCAGCTCGCCAGGAGCACAGCCGCAGCCGCTGCGACATTGAGGCTCTCGACCGCACCCGTTCCCGGAATCGAAAGGCGCAGGTCGCAGGCCGCGGCCAGCTCGCGATCCATGCCCTCGCCTTCCGCACCGAGCACGTAGATCACGCGCTGCGGCAGCGGTGCCGAGAACAGGTCGCTGCCGCCCTGCACGACCGTGGCGGCGAGGGTGAAGCCGGTGCTGCGCAGTTGCGCGATGGCGTTGTCGGTGCGGCCCAGGCGCACCATCGGCACGACCTCGGCGCCGCCTTCGGCGACGCGTGCCGCCGCGCCCGACAGCGTCAGGGTCGAATGCTTCGGCAGCAGGATCGCGCCGACGCCGAAATGCGCGGCCGAGCGCAGGATCGCGCCGAAGTTGTGCGGGTTGCCGACGCCGTCGAGCCAGATCGCGCATTGCGGACCTGCCGGCAGGTCACGCAGCCAGTTCGACAATGCCAGCGGTTCCTCGCGCAGCACGTCGGCGACGACGCCTTCGTGGTGGGTGCTGGCGGCGAGCTTGTGCAGGTCTTCCTCGTCGACTACGCGGTAGCCGACGCGGTTGGCGACGCACCATTTCAGGATCGGCTGCACTGCCGGGATGCGCGCCTCGGCCAGGTACAGCTTTCGGATCGCCTGCGGTCGCTTGGCGAAGACGGCGCGCACGGCGTTGAGTCCGTACAGGCGCAGCTCGACGTTGCGACGCTCGCGCGCCGATGGACCCAGCTCGTGATCGCCTTCGTGCGAGGGTTCGGCCGGGCGTGGTGCATAGGGCGCCCGTGGCGGTCGCGCCTCTCGTTCCGGAGGGGCGTCGCCGCGATCGCGCGGTGGGCGACCCCATGGCCCTCCAGTGCCGGGTCCTCCAGTGCCGGGCCCTCCAGTGCCGGGCTGGCCGGTGGGGGGTTGCCGCGGACCACGCGGCGGCTTGCCTGGCGGATCATGTCGCATCTGTCTGGTTCCTTCTCATTGGCGGGCTCACCTTCGCGAACACGCGCAGGTCATGCACCACGCCGAACTTCACCACGGCGCAACGTTGTGCGCCCTCTTCTTCGAATCCGTTCTTCTGCAGCACGCGCGCCGACGCGGGGTTGCTGTCGAGCACGGTCGCCTGCAGGCGATACAGCTCCAGTTCGCGCATCAGCCATGGTGCGTACAGTGCCACGACGCGCGTCATGATCCCGCGACCCCACAGGGCCTGGCCGAGCCAGTAGCCCATCTGCGCGGAGTGCCGTCGGTCGGCCTGGCCGGGTGCGGCGCCGATGCCGCCGCAGGCGTGGCCGTCGACTTCGATGGCGAAGACGGGGTCGCTCAGGTCGATCACGTCGCCGGCAAGGAACCGTTCGCCGTCCTCGCGCGTGTACGGGTGCGGGAAGCGATCGCTGAGGCCGCGGACGATGGCGGGATCATCGGCATGCGCCAGCAGGTCTTCGAGGTCGTCGCGGCGCCATGGCCGCAGCACGAATCCGTCACCGGCCAGGCGCACGTCGCGAAATTCGTGCCGGTGGGGAGGTGCGGACATGCCGCAAGGGTAACGGTTGCGGCGGTGGCGAACCATTACTTGTGTCGCTGGTGCTGTTGCTTGTCCGGCTTCAGTCTGCGAAAAGGCGCCGTCCGCCGGGCCGGGGATTACTCCGACCCTTCATTCGGACTTCCTGTCCGAAGGCGGGGCGTGGGCCATCCATGGCCCACTGCTGCGCAATCCCCGACCCGGCGGACGACGCTTCGGCATTTCATTGCCTGGTCTTCGGCTTTAGTTCGTCATCCCCGCGCAGGCGGGGATCCATGGACGTTGCTCCAGGCAACCCTCAGTTCTTCAACGCAGAGAACTCAATGCGCCGGTTCTGCGCGCGCCCTTCCTCGGTGGCGTTGTCGGCGATCGGCTTGTCCTGACCGAATCCGCGCGCATCCAGCATGTCGGCGGCCACGCCCAACTCGACCAGCTTGGCCTGCACGGCCTGCGCGCGTTCCAGGGAAACGGCCATGTTGATGTTGGCGTCGCCCGAGTTGTCGGTGTGGCCACCGATCTCGATACGCGTGCCCGCAGGCGCGGCCTTGATCGCCTCGGCGGCCTTGACCAGGGTTTCCATGCTGTCGCCGGTGATCGTGCTCGAGCCGGTCTCGAAATAGATCGTCGACAGGTTCAGGGCCTTCACCAGGTCATCGGAGGTGAAGCCTCCCTTGAGCATCGACAGCGCCGCCATCGCCTTGTCCCACAGCCCGGAGATCTGCAGGCCGGCGAAGTCGGCACGCAGCTTCTGCGACAACGCGAACCGCTGGTCCTCCGGCAGCGCCGAGGTGTCCAGATGCAGCTTGTCGCCATCGAAGCCGAGCTTGATGCCACTGCGCTTGAGCTCCGGCAGCAGTGCGATCAGCTTGTCCATCCAGCGCGCCGGAGCGGTGGTCGTATCCACCGTGATGTCGCCTTTGAGGTTGCCGGCTCCGAAGGTGGTGCGCAGCGCTTCCATCAAGCGCGTTCTTTCTGGCTCGCTGGCCAGCTGGCCGTCGACCGCGACCTTGCCGTCGACATTCTCGATCTGGAAGCGGGGGGCGACCTGCTCGGCGACAACCGCAGCCACCGGGGCACTGGCTTCCGTCTGCGCGCTGGCCGCATGCTGCCTCGAGTAACCCAGGTAAAGCAGCAACGTGCCGATGAATGCGGCCAGCAACAGCAGCCAGATCAGCGATCCGCTGGTTCGCTTGCGCGGCGCTTGGGAGTGCGTCTGCGCGGTCCGATCCACCACCCGGATCCCGCCCGCCACTGCCGCCGTGCCTGCTGCGACTCCGCCCCAACCCCACTGGCCCAGGGTGCCGACGAAATCACCGATGCCATCCACGAGGCCGCGCAGCGGTTCCGGCACGATCGCGCCGTGCGCCATCTGCCCGTTGCGAGCGAGCGCCCCCACCACTTCGGGCAGGATCTTCGCCGTCGCATCCAGGGTGGTGCTCTGCGTCAGCGCCAGTCGCGATGCCATGGAGCCGAGCAATGCCGGACCCAGTACCGACTCGAGCTGGTTGCTGCTGATGGAGCAATTGGCTTCCCTACCGAGCCAGGTGGCGATCAGGTGCCCGAGGTTGGCGTTGCGAAACGCCTGGACGAAACCGCCTGGACCGCCTCGCTTCTCGTTGAAGATGAGCGCCACCAGCATGCCTACCAGCTGCGAGGCCTTCTTCCTGTCTCCGACCAGGACGGATGCTTGCTCAACGATGTTCTCGAACATCGACAGTATTTGATTGTTCACGGCACGAAGACCACAGGTTTGGACACGGTCATTTCTTTCTGCTCCGTTGAGGTGCGCTGCCAGAAGGGCTCTGCGCTTGTTCGCAATCATTCGTCCTGGCCCCGCGATCGGCGCCTGGCGAACGCTGCGAACGCTATCGACCCGGCGAGGCCGAATCCATGCGAATTGCCTCAAGGCGCGAAAAGATCGCGCCGCGGCAGGTTGCTCTACGACGCCTTCTTGATGGCCAGTTGCTTCGGAGCATCCTGGTCGGAGATCACGAGCTGGTCGAACCGTTCCGACTCCGCGGTTCCGTCCGGCAACGGATTGGCCGTAACGGAGGCGAAGGAATAGACCTTGCCGTCGATGTGGGCGAGTTCGATTTCGCCCACGCGCTCGGCGCCATTCAGCGCCTGCCAGCGCGCCTCGTCGTACACCCGAATCAGGGCCACGTGGTAGTACAGCTTGGGATCCTCGTGCGCAGGATGGAACCGCGCGCCATATGCGCACAAGGATTGCGTGACGCCGGCGGTGGCCAGCTTCTCGATGCTGACGTCGCCTTCCTGCCAAGCGTGGGGGATCGTCACAGCCGTGCCGAGGTTGTCGAAAACGAACAGCATTTCGTCGACCTTCGGGTTGTAGACCAGCTTTCCCCCGGGCGTGCCGGGGTCGCTCGGCGCCGTCGACAGCGGGGCCTCCACCGTCGGCGCGGCGACTTGCGCCACTGCGTGGCCGTCGTCCTTGTCGCAGCCTGCCAGAGCCCCTGCGGCCAGAAGGATTGCCACCACCGCTGCCGGGTGCACGGACAGTCGATGTCTGTCGAACCATTGCCTGCACATGGTGATGTCGTCAGCCGCCCTTCCTGATCATGGCTTCGATGTTCTTCGTGCGCGTGGCAGATGCCGGGTGCGACGACGTCAGGCCGCCGGCACCGGGCATCTTCCTGAACAAGGTCACCATCGCGTTCGGGTCGTACTTGTGCCGGACCATGAATCGGTAACCGTATGCATCGGCCGCGCTCTCTTCCTTCTGCGAGAACTGGGCATTGATCACCGACTCGGCGATATCGCCCAGCTGCCCTTTGGCGTACTCGCCCACCTTTCCATTCAGCGCGGCGCCGTCACGCGCCGCCGAAGCCAGCAGTGCGGCGCGCTGCTTGGCCTTGCTGTGGCCAAGCTTCACGTGCCCGATCTCGTGGCCGATGACGCCGCGAATCTCGTCATCGCTCGCCATGTCCATCAGCCCAGAGAACACGCGCACACATCCGTTGGCCATCGCGAACGCATTCACGTCCGGCGTCAGGTACGCCTTGAACGACAGTTTCATGCCGTCGTCGTTATCCAGGCCTTCGACGATCTTTGCCAGGCGGACCGCGTACTTGTCTCCAGCGGGCGCGACCTTGTTCTCTTTGTCCGAGTAAGCGCAGGCATCATTGGCCGAGGCGACCACCTCGCTGTCCGACAAGGTGAGGGCCTTGCCCGCCTTGGCGCCTGCGCCCATCAGCTTCTCGAGATCGACTCCTGCTGCGTGGGAAGTTGCGACTGCGCCGCAGCAGAGCGCTGCAGCGATCAACGCGCGAGTGTGCTGCGTGAGCATTCGAGTCGAATCCAATGGGCCAGTTCATCTGTTGCCAGGCCGCGTCGAGCGACGCGGCGGCGCAGATAACGTTCCCAGAAGGGGCGACTGGCGTACATAGGACTGGTCTCAGTGAGCGCCAGCGCGTGGTCCAGCGATTCAGCTCGCCGCGTCTTACGGCCATGCGCCGATACCCTGATCCAGGTCAAGGCGCGTCCAGGCCGCGCCGGCTAGATTGGCCGCGAGCGTGAACTGAAACGGTCGCGAACATGGCGAAGAACTTTCCATTGAATCCCAAGCATCCCGAACGGATCTGCTGGGGCTGCGACCGTTATTGCGCGACTGATTCGCTGGCTTGCGGCAACGGCTCGGGGCGCACCATGCATCCGGCCGAGACGCAAGGCGAGCAGTGGTATCTGGACTGGGGTATCGAGCCGGCGCCTGGGAGTCCAAAGAACGCCAAGCTTTGATCGGCCCGGCTCGAACGCAGGGCCGATGAGCGAACGGCAACGTCAGACTGGATCCCGGCGTTCGCCGGGATGACGTTGTGTCAGGCGTGGCCGCCTACCGACGGTGTCTGTGCTTCGAGCTTCTCCAGCTCCTGCGACACCGCCTCTGGCGACTTCGTGTACTTGGCCAGCAACACGTAGAACGCCGGCACCACGAACAACGACAGCAGCGTCGAGAACGACACGCCGAAGATCACGACGATGCCGATCGTCGCGCGGCTCGCCGAACCCGGGCCGCCGGCAACCACCAGCGGCACCGCACCGACCACGGTCGCAATGGACGTCATCAGGATCGGACGCAGGCGCACCGCCGAAGCTTCGACGATCGCCTGGTGGATGCTGCGGCCTTCATCGCGCAACTGGTTGGCGAACTCGACGATCAGGATGCCGTTCTTCGCCGCCAAGCCCACCAGCATGACGATGCCGATCTGGCTGAACAGATTGAGCGTGCCACCGGTCAACGCCAGGCCGATCAGCGCGCCGAGCACGCCCAGCGGCACCGTCAGCATGATCACGAACGGGTGGATGAAGCTTTCAAACTGCGCCGCCAGCACCAGGTACACGATCAGCAGCGCCAGGGTGAAGGTCATCAGCACTGCGCCGCCGGCCTTGAGGTATTCGCGCGACTCGCCCTTCCAGTCGATCTGGGCATGGTCGGGCAGTTCTTCCTGCACCGTCTTCTCCAGCCACTGCATGGCTTCGCCCATGCGGTAGCCCGGCGTCAGGCCGGCACTGATGGTGATGGCGCGCAGGCGGTTGAAGCGGTTGAGGCTGCCCGGCTCGGCCAGCTCGCGCAGCGTCACCAGGTTCGACAGCGGAATCAGCGCACCGTCGCGCGCACGCACCTGGATCGCTTCCAGGTCGGCCGGCGACGCGCGCAGCTCGCGGTCGGACTGGACGATGACGTCGTACTCCTCGCCGTTCTGCACGAACGTGGTCACGCGGCGGCTGCCCATCATCGTTTCGAGGGCATGGCCGATGTCGGTCACCGGCACGCCCAGGTCGGCGGCGCGCTGGCGGTCGATCTCCACGCGCATCTGCGGACGCGTTTCCTTGTAGTCCGAGTCGGTCGAGAAGAAGCCCGGGTTCTGCTCCATCTTCGCCAGCAGCTTGTCGCGCCACTGCGCAAGCTCGGCATACTCGGGGCCGCCGAGCACGATGTTGATCGGCTGTCCGCGACCGCGCACCAGGCCACCGCTGACCTGCGGCATCGCGCGCACGCCCGGCAGGCCGGCGAGTTCGCCCTGCAACTGCTTGGCGACGTCGGCGGTGCTGATATCGCGTTCCTTCCAGTCCTTCAGGAACACCGCGATGCGGCCGGTGTGCATCTCTTCGCTGGCGCCGAAACCGCCGGGCACGCGCGGGTTGTAGCGCTGGATCACGCCATCGTTGCCGGTGTGCGCGGCGACGATCTTCTCGACCTGCTGCACCTGCCCGACCGTGTAATCGAAACCGGCGCCTTCCGGGCCGAGGATGCTGATCTGGAACGAGCCGCGGTCTTCCGGCGGCGCCAGTTCCGACGGCACCACCTTGAACAGCACCAGGCTCAGCACGATCGCGGCAATCATGATCCCGCCGAACACCCACGGGCGGTCGACGCTGCCGTCAAGGAAGCCGCGGTAGCGCTTGCCGATGCCGTCCAGGCGCGCATTGACCCAGCGGTTGATCGGGTTGGATTTCTCCTCGCTGTGCGCACGCACCAGCTTGGACGACATCATCGGCGTCAGCGTCAGCGCGACGAAGGCCGACAATGCCACCGCGCCGGCCAGTGCCACCGACAGCTCGCGGAACAGGCGGCCGGTGTTGCCTTCCATGAAGCCGACCGGCAGGAACACCGCCACCAGCACCGCGGTCGTGGCGATCACCGCGAAGGCGACCTGCTTGGTGCCGCGCTTGGCCGCGACCAGGCGCGGCTCGCCCAGGTCGATGCGGCGCTGGATGTTCTCCAGCACCACGATCGCATCGTCGACCACCAGGCCGATGCACAGCACCAGCGCCAGCAGCGTCAGCAGGTTGATCGAGAATCCGAACAGGTACAGCGGGATGAACGCGGCGATCAGGCACACCGGAACGGTGACTGCCGGAATCAGCGCGGCGCGGAAACTGCCCAGGAACAGCCAGATCACCAGCAGCACCAGCACGATCGCCTCGGCCAGCGTGTGATAGACACGCTCGACCGCCGATTCGATGAACACCGTGGTGTCGAAGGCGACGAAGATCTTGGTGCCCTGCGGCAGCGTCTTCTGCACCTGCTCGGCCTCGGCGCGGACGGCGCGGGCGACATCGAGGCTGTTGGCGGTGGACGTCTTGACGATGCCTAGGCCGATGTTCGGCTCGCCGTTGCTGCGGTAGTAGGCGCGGCGTTCGGCCGAGGCCAGCTCGATCCGGGCCACGTCGCCAAGGCGCACGACGTAGCCGTCGGTGCCCTTGGCCAGTGGAATCTGGGCGAAGTCCTCGGGCTTCTGGTAGCTGCGCGCCACGCGCAGGGTGAAGTCGCGGGCGTTGGACTCGATGCGGCCGGCGGGAAGCTCGACGTTCTCGGCCTCCAGTGCGTTCTCGACGTCGTTGACGGTGATGCCGCGCGCGGCCAGCGCATCGCGATCGATCCACACGCGCATCGCGTAGCGCTGCTGGCCACCGATGCGGACCTGGGCGACGCCGTCGACGGACGAGAGCCGGTCGACCACGTAGCGCTCGGCGTAGTCGGACAGCTGCAGCGTGTCCAGCTTGGTCGAGCTCATGTTGAGCCAGAGGATCGGGTCGGCGTCGGCCTCGACCTTCTCGATCTGCGGCGGGTCGGCCTCCTCGGGCATGCGGTTGCTGACGCGGCTGACCGCGTCACGCACGTCGTTGGCCGCGGCCTCGATCTCGCGCGACAGGGTGAACTCGATGCTGATCGAAGCGCGGCCGTTGACGCTGCGCGACTCGATGTTCTCGATGCCCTCGATGCCAGCCAGCGCGTCCTCGAGGATCTGGGTGATGCGGGTTTCCACCACCGCCGCCGAGGCGCCGGGGTAGTTCACGTCCACTGACACGATCGGCGGATCGATGGCCGGCAGTTCGCGCAGGGTCAGGCGCGAGAACGCCATCACGCCGAGCACGATGAGCAGCAGGCTCATCACCGTGGCGAACACGGGGCGGCGGATCGACAGATCGGACAGGTTCATGGCTCAGCCCCGGTTGGCCGTCGCGGCCCCGTCTACATGGGCGCCCGCTTTCTGGTCGGCCTTCAGGTCAGTGATCCGGCTGCCCACGCGCAGCTTGCCGGTGCCGTCGACGACGATGCGGTCGCCGACCTTCAGTCCCTGCGTGACCTCGGCCTTGCCGTCGCGGCGGCTGCCGACCTTGACGTCGGCGCGCTCGACCGAGGAATCGGGCTTGACCCGGTAGACGAAGCTGTCGGTGCCGACCTGCACGATCGAGATTTCCGGCACCAGCAGCGCCTGGCGCTCCGGCCGTACCAGCGTCACCTGCAGCAGCATGCCCGGACGCAGTTCGCGGCCGTCGTTGGCGAAGTCGCCGCGTACAGTGATCGCGCGGGTGGCTTCGTCGACGCGCGCATCGATCGTGCTGACAACGCCCTCGAAGCGGCGGCCCGGATAGGCCGTGCTGGTGCCGCTGACCTGCTGGCCAACGGCGAGGCTGGCCAGCATCGCCTCCTGCACCGGGAAGTCGACATAGACACGCGCGGTGTCGTCCAGGGTGGCGATCGGCGTGCCCGGCGTGACCAGCGCGCCCGGGCTGACCTGGCGGATGCCCAGTACGCCACTGAATGGTGCGCGGATCACGCGGTCGCCGATGTCGGCGCGCATCTGCGCGACGCGGGCGCGGGCGACGTCGCGTGCGGCGCGCTGGGTGTCGAGGGTGGAGCGTGCGATCAGTTGCTGCCCGGCCAGTTCGGTCTGGCGCTGGAAGAGCTGCTCGGATTCGTTGGCCGCCGCTTCGGCCTGGGCCAGGGCAGCCTGCTGCTGGCGGCCGGTCAGGGTGATCAGCGGCGCACCGGCAACGACGATGTCGCCGCTGTTGAAATGCACCTGCTCCACCGTCTCGCTGACCTTGGCGCTCACTGTGATCGACTCGCGCGCCTTGACGTTGCCCAGCGCCAGCACGGTGTCGCTCCAGGGCTGCATGGTCACCTGCTGGGTGGTCACCGGGATCGGACGATCGCCGCCGCCGTCGCGCTGCTTGGCGTCATTGCTGCCGCACGCGGCCAGCGCGAAGGCGAAAACCAGCAGGCAGCTGGCTTGGAATCCCGGGGTAAGTCGCATGCGGCTCTCTGAACGTGGGGCAGCGGCGTGCCCAAACCATTGGATTCTAGCTGTCCAGGGTTAACGCCTGCGTAGGCCATTGGTTGACAGCTCACTGTGCACAGCCTGTGACTGCCTGACCTGCGGCCAGGGAGGCAGGGGCCGCCCTCGCCCCTGCTCCCCGCCGGGCTCCCCGGACTCCCACGGCGCCCGGACTATGGCAATCTGCGCCGGCGATCACACTGTCGGCGCCCCATCGGCGCCCGGCCCTCGCCACGCGACGGCCCCGCACGACTTCCCACCCCAGCCTGGAGTCGAAAGAAATGATCCACGACAGCATCCTCGACACGATTGGCCGCACCCCCGTTGTGCGCCTGCATCGCCTCGCTCCCGACCACGTCACCGTGTACGCCAAGGTGGAAGCCTTCAATCCCGGCGGCTCGGTCAAGGACCGCCTGGCGCTGGCGATCATCCTCGACGCCGAAGCGCGCGGCCAGCTCAAGCCGGGCGACACGGTGGTGGAGGCGACCTCGGGCAACACCGGCGTGGCGCTGGCCATGGTCTGCGCCGCGCGCGGCTACAAGTTCGTCGCGACGATGTCGGAAACGTTCTCGATGGAGCGCCGCAAGCTGATGCGTGCCTTCGGCGCCAAGGTCATCCTGACCCCGGCCGCCGAACGCGGCAGCGGCATGGTGCGCCGCGCCGAGGAGCTGGCGAAGAAGCACGGCTGGTTCCTCGCCCGCCAGTTCGAGAACGAGGCCAATCCCGCCTACCACCGCCAGACCACCGCGGCCGAGATCCTGCGCGATTTCGCCGGACGCCGGCTCGACCATTTCGTCACCGGCTGGGGCACTGGCGGCACGCTCACCGGCGTCGGCGAGGTGCTGAAAGTCGCTCGACCGGAAGTGCGCGTGACCACCTGCGAACCGGCCGGCGCTGCGCTGCTGTCGGGCAAGGAATGGCAGCCGCACAAGATCCAGGGCTGGACTCCCGACTTCGTTCCGGCGGTGCTCAACCGCGACGTCGCCGACGCGATCCTGCCGATCGACGACGTGCTCGCACGCGACACCGCGCGGCGCCTGGCCAGCGAGGAAGGCATCTTCGTCGGCATCTCCGCCGGTGCCACCGCCGCGGCGGCGCTGGAAGTGGCGCGCAATGCCGAGAAGGGTTCGGTGATCCTGGCGATGCTGCCCGACACCGGCGAGCGCTACCTGAGCACGTTCCTGTTCGAGGGCGTCAACGAGGGTTCCGACGACGAGTGGCTGGCGGGGTTGTAAGCAACCCGGAACCGTCATGAACATGCACGTGTTCGAAGGCGACATCACGATCCTGGCGGTCGACGCCATCGTCAATGCCGCCAACGAGACACTGCTCGGTGGCGGCGGCGTCGACGGTGCGATCCACCGCGGCGCCGGCCCCGGCCTGCTCGAGGAATGCCGCAAGCTGCCGCAGGTGCGGCCCGGTGTTCGCTGCCCGACCGGCGAGGCGCGCATCACCGGAGGCCATCGCCTTCCCGCGCGCCATGTGATCCACACCGTCGGGCCGATCTGGCACGGCGGCCATGCGGGTGAGCCCGCGTTGCTCGCGGCCTGCTATCGCAACAGCCTGGAGCTGGCGTTGCAGCACGGTGTCGAATCGATCACCTTCCCCGCCATCAGCTGCGGCGTCTACGGCTACCCACCGCAACTGGCGGTGCCGTTGGCGGTGGCGACGGTGGATGCATGGCAGGCCGCGCACAAGCAACCGATTGCAGTGACCTTCGCCTGCTTCGGCAGCGACATGGCGCAGCGTTACCGCGCTGTGCTGGATTCGATCTAGGCGACGCGAGCCAGGCGACGCGAGTCACCCCTGCGGCACGCCCGCCATGTCCGGCAGGCGATGCGCCACGCCCTTGTGGCAATCGATGCAGGTCTTCTCGCCCGTGCCCAGCCAGCGCTTGTGGATCTGCGACGCGCGTGATCCCTGCCGGGTCAGGTCCATCGAGTCGTAGTCGTGGCAGTTGCGGCATTCCAGCGAATCGTTGGCCTTCAAACGTGACCATTCGTGCATCGCCAGTTCCAGGCGGTGGTCGAGGAACTTCTCGCGCGTGTTGATGGTGCCGAAGAGCTTGCCCCACACTTCCTTCGACGCCTGCATCTTGCGCGCGATCTTGTCCGTCCACTGATGCGGGACATGGCAGTCCGGGCAGGTCGCGCGCACGCCGGAGCGGTTGCTGTAGTGGATCGTCGACTTGAGCTCCTGGAACACGTTGTCGTGCATCTCGTGGCAACCGGTGCAGAACTTCTCGGTGTTGGTCGCCTCCAGCGCGGTGTTGAACCCGCCCCAGAACAGGATGCCGGCGATGAACCCCGCGGCCACCAAGAAGCCCAAGCTGTAATGCACGCTGGGCGAGCGCAGCGTGCGCAGGTACGGTTTGAGACGCTCGAACCAGCGCCGGAACATCACGGGTTCCCCTTCGCTTCAGCGGCGGCGAGGACCTTGTCGATGTCCTCGAAGTTGTTGGCGACCAGCACCGGCGCATCGGTCTGCACCACGTGGCACTGGTTGCAGAAGTACCGGCGCGAAGAGATCGACGCCAGGAACTGGTCGTCGCGGTCCATGTAGTGGGTCACGCTGACCGGCGGCGCCTGGAACTTCTCGGCATTGGCGCGGGCATGGCAGAGCATGCAGCGGTTGCTGTTCTTGTCGACCTGGTAGCCGTCGATGGCATGCGGGATGGTCGGCGGTTGCATCGGGTAGGCGCGCTCGCGCTTGCGATCGACGTTCTCCACTCGCGCCATCGGCAGCGGCACCGCCTCCTGGTCGACCGGGACGCCACGGCGCAGCGCATCGAGCTGGCGCGCACCGGTGCGACCGATCGCGGACTCCGCGGGCTCCGCCGGCGCGGTCGCCGCGACGCGTGCCTCCGAGGCGCGCTCGTGCTTGCCGACCACTCGCCCGAACAGCCAGCCGGCGAAGAAGATCAGCGCCATCAACCCGACGGTCATGGCGGCGGCAATCCACAAAGGCTTGTTGCGCATGGCGATGCCCTCCTAGGCGCCCAGTACCTTGACCGCGCACTTCTTGAAGTCGGTCTGCTTGGAGATCGGATCGGTGGCGTCGAGCGTGACCTTGTTGATCAGCTGGCCGGCATCGAACCACGGCACGAACACCACGCCCGGCGGCATGCGGTTGCGACCGCGCGTCTCCACCCGCGTGCGCATCTCGCCGCGGCGCGAGATCACGCGCACGTCGTCACCGCGCTTCAGGCCGCGCGCCCTGGCATCGTCGGGATTCATGAAGATCACCGCGGTCGGGAAGCTGCGGTACAGCTCCGGCACGCGCATCGTCATCGAACCCGAATGCCAGTGCTCGAGCACGCGCCCGGTCACCAGCCACATGTCGTATTCCTTGTCCGGCGACTCGGCGGGCGGCTCGTAGGGCAGCGCCCAGATCACCGCGCGGTTGTCCTTGTTGCCGTAGAACTGGTAGCCGGTGCCGGCCTTGACGTAGGGATCGGCGCCTTCGCGGTAGCGCCAGCGCGTTTCCTTGCCGTTGACCACCGGCCAGCGCAGGCCGCGCGTGCGGTGGTAGTCGTCGAACGGCGCCAGGTCATGGCCATGGCCACGACCGAAGGCGGCGTACTCCTCGAACAATCCCTTCTGCACGTAGTAGCCGAAGTGCGTGGACTCGTCGTTGGCGTAGCCCTTCTCGATGTCGTCCAGCGGGAACTTGTCGACATTGCCGTTGCGGTACAGCACGTCGTACAGGGTCTTGCCCTTGAAGGCCGGGTTGGCGGCGAGGATATCCGCCGGCCAGCACTCGTCGGTGGTGAAGCGCTTGGAGAATTCCATCAATTGCCACAGGTCCGAGCGTGCCTGCGCCGGCGCATTGACCAGCTGGTGCCAGAACTGCGTGCGGCGCTCGGCGTTGCCGTAGGCACCCTCCTTCTCCACCCACATCGCCGCCGGCAACACCAGGTCGGCGGCCTGCGCGGTCACGGTCGGATAGGCATCGGAGACGACGATGAAGTTGTCCGGATTGCGATAGCCCGGCCAGCCTTCCTCGCGCAGGTTGGCCGCGGCCTGCATGTTGTTGTTGACCTGCACCCAGTAGGCATTGAGCTTGCCGTCCTTGAGTGCGCGGTTCTGTTCGACCGCGTGGTAGCCGGGCTTGGCCTTGATGATGCCGTGCGGGATCTTCCAGATCTCCTCGGCATGCTTGCGGTGCTCGGGATTGGTCACCACCATGTCGGCCGGCAGGCGATGGCTGAAGGTGCCGACCTCGCGCGCGGTACCGCAGGCCGACGGTTGCCCGGTCAGCGAGAACGGGCTGTTGCCGGGCGTGGCGATCTTGCCGGTCAGCAGGTGCAGGTTGTAGACCATGTTGTTGGCCCACACGCCGCGTGTGTGCTGGTTGAAGCCCATGGTCCAGAACGAGGTGACCTTGATCTTCGGGTCGGCGTAGAGCTCGGCCAGCTTCTGCAACCAGCCCGCTTCCACCCCGGTCATCTCGACCGTCTTCTCCAGCGTGTATGGCGCCACGAATGCGGCGAACTGGTCGAAGTCGATGACCTTGCCGCCGTTGGCATCCTTGGCGTTCTTCGCCTTCACTTCCAGCGGGTGCTCAGGGCGCAGGCCGTAGCCGATGTCGTCGTTGCCCTGCTTGAAGCTGGTGTGCTTGTCGACGAATTCCTTGTTGACCTTGCCGCTCTTGATGATGTGGTTGGCGATGTAGTTGAGGATGACCAGGTCGGTCTGCGGCTTGAACACGATCGGGATGTCGGCCAGCTCGAAGCTGCGATGCTCGAACGTCGACAGCACGGCAACCTTGACGTTGGGATTGGTCAGGCGGCGGTCGGTCACCCGCGTCCACAGGATCGGGTGCATCTCGGCCATGTTCGAACCCCACAACACGAACGCGTCGGCGTGCTCGAAGTCGTCGTAGCAACCCATCGGCTCGTCCATGCCGAAGGTGCGCATGAAGCCCATCACCGCCGAGGCCATGCAGTGGCGCGCGTTCGGATCGATGTGGTTGCTGCGGAAGCCGGCCTTCATCAGCTTGTTGGCGGCGTAGCCCTCGAAGATGGTCCACTGGCCAGAGCCGAACATGCCGATGCCGTCGCCGCCCTTGTTCTTGAGCACACGCTTGAACTGCGCGGCCATGACGTCGAAGGCCTCGTCCCACTCCACTTCGACGAAGTCCCCGTCCTTGGCGTAGACGCCGTCCTTCTTGCGCAGCAGCGGCTTGGTCAGGCGGTCGCTGCCGTACATGATCTTCGACAGGAAGTAGCCCTTGATGCAGTTGATGCCACGGTTGACCTCGGCATGGACATCGCCGTGCGTGGCAACGACGCGACCGCTCTTGACGGCGACGTTGACGCCGCAGCCGGTGCCGCAGAACCGGCACGGCGCCTTGTCCCACTTCAACGCGGTCAGGTCGCCTTCGGTGACGATGTTGGCGGCGCCACCCGGCAGTGACATGCCGGCGGCGGCCGCGGCGGTGGTGACCGCGGTATTGCGGATGAACTCGCGGCGGGTGGTCATGGCGCGACTCCGGTGACGGTAAGTGTGGGCATGGGCGCGTCGAGCGCATCGCCCGGTTCGGCGTGGTGGTAGACCAGCAGCACGTTGAGCACGCCCGGGACGGAGCGCAGGGCCTCGATGCGATCGAGCAGCGCGTACTGGTCGGCGCATTCGCACAGCACGATGCTGCGCGTGCCCTCGCTGCGCGCCAGCTCCATGTCGTCGCTGGCGGCTATCCAGGTCGCGAGAGCGGCCGCGGCCTCGTCACGGTGCTGGACGACGAAGCTGGCGATGTGGACTTCGTTGGCGCTGGTATCGCTGCTCATGCCTGCTCCTGCTGCATCAGTGTCAGAGCGTCGACCGGACACACGCTCACGCAGGCACCGCAGCCGGTGCAGCGCGCGGGGTCGATGACGGGCGTCGGCACGGAAGTCGAAAGGGGGAACGCGATCGCCCGCTCCGGGCAGGCATCGCGGCAGCTCGAACAGACCACGCCATGGCGCGGCAGGCAGGCGTCGCCGGCGCTGGCCAGCGTGCGCCAGGGGACGTCGACAGCGGCGCGATTGATCGCCCTCGGCTCGCACGCGTCGGCGCAATCGCCGCAGAAGGTGCACTCACCCAGGCGCGGGTCGAACACGGCGTAGCCGGCGGCACCGCGCACGAGCACCTGCTCGGGGCAGCGCTCGATGCAGGCGCCGCAGCCGGTGCAGGCCTCGACGAAGTCGGCTTCGGCCAACGCCCACGGCGGGCGCAGCGGCGCGCGGGCCTGGCTGCGGCCCAGCAGCAGCGCGCGACGTGAGCGATCCGGCACGGCGGACATGTCAGTGGCCCGTCGGCGGGCCGGCGAACATCTGCCAGATCCAGACCAGGAAACCGTAGCCGGCGACGATCATCACCGTCACCAGCGGGAATACGACCGCGGTCAGCAGCAGGAAGGCGATGCGTTCGCGCCGTTTGATGACCGCGTGGTCTGGCTGGCCCATGGCTGGCTCCATCACGAAGATCCATTCCGTTCGCAGCGAGGATGACGCCACGCTCCGTCGCCTTCCTTGATCCAACTCAAATCCGGTCAGGAAGGGACGGATCAACGCCGCCGTCATTGGTAACCCACGGCGTGTTAAGGCCTCGTGTTAACGCTCCGTAAAATGACCGCGTGCGCGGGCTTCAGCCGCATTTACACCGTACCGGCGCACGATCCGGAAGTCCGGCAATGGAGCTGTTTGATGCGCCCGGGACTCGCTGCGCTGTTGTTATGGTCGGCCGCCGCAAGTGGCGCGGGCGCGGTCGGCAAAGATGATCAGCTGCTCTTCGTCAGCGTCCAGTATGGGAACCGTGCCCAGCTGCAATACCTGGCGGCACGTTTCCAGCACGTGAGCGTTGACGAGCACGCCCGAACCGCCGCGTTCGAGGCGACCTACGACGAGTACCTTGCGCTGCGCAGGGCTGGTGTCGATGCCCGCGTCGACGAGGTCGCCACCGAACGCATGCGCGAAGTGGATGAAGCGCTGCTGCAATCCGGGCAGGTGCGCACCGAGGCGATCCCCGGGTTCGCCTGCTACCGCACCATCGAGGAAACCTACGACACAATGCAGCAGATCGCGCGAGACCGGCCGGATCTGGCGCGGGTCGTGGACATCGGTCCGAGCTGGCTGCGCAGTCGCGATCCGGCGGCGGGCTACCCGATGAAGGTGCTGGTGCTCGGAAACAGCGCCACCGACGCCAGCATTGCCAACAAGCCGAGCATGGTGCTGCTGGGCTCCATCCATGCGCGCGAGTACACGCCTGCTGAGGTGCTGACCCGCTTCGCGCAATGGCTGGTCGACGGGTACGGCAGCAACGCCGAGGCGACGTGGTTGCTGGATACGTACCGCTTCCACTTCGTGTTGCAGGGCAATCCGGACGGGCGCAAGCGCGCCGAGGCTGGCGCCTCGTGGCGCAAGAACGTCAACACCAGCAACGGTTCGTGCACCGCCAGCAACTACGGCATCGACCTCAACCGCAATTTCCCGTTTCGCTGGAACGGCGCCGCCGGTGGCTCCAGCGGCAATCCGTGCGCGGGCACTTATCGCGGTCCGCAGCAGGGTTCGGAGCCGGAAACGCAGAACCTGCTGCGCTACATCGCCGGTGTCGCCGATGCCGGCGGCACCTGGCGCGGCGGCGTGTTCCCCGATCGCCGTGGCGATGCCGCCACGGCCGCGGCACCGCAGGACTATCGCGGTCTGTTCGTCGACCTGCACAGCTACTCGCGCCTGGTGCTGTGGCCTTGGGCGTACTCCTCCACGGCGACCGCGAACGCGACGGCGCTGCGCACGCTCGGCCGCCGGATTGCCTGGCACAACGGTTATGCGCCGAAGCAGTGGGTCGGGCTGTATGTCGCCGACGGCACCAACACCGACACGATGTACGGCCTGCTCGGCGTGCCCAGCTACACGATCGAGATGGGCGTGGCGTTCTTCGAGAGCTGCGCGACGTTCGAGTCCACCACGCTGCCGAAGAACCTGGCGGCATTGCGCTACGCCGCGCGCAACCTGACCGCGCCTTACGTCTATCCGACCGGGCCCGACACGCTGGCGGTGGCGGTATCGCCGGCGAGCGTCAGCGCCGGCCAGGCAGTGACCGTGACCGCCACGATCGACGACGGCCGCAGCAACCAGAGCAACGGTGCCGAGCCGGTGCACGCGATCCGCGCCGCTTCGGCCTACCTCGACCAGCGTCCCTGGACCGCCGGTGCGACCAGGGTCGCGATGCAGCCCAGCGACGGCACTTGGGACACCAGCCGCGAGAGCGTTCGCGCGGTGGTCAACACGCAGGGCCTGGCGCCAGGCCGCCATGTCGTCTTCGTCCGCGGCAGCGACGCCGGTGGCAGCGTCGGCACGCCGGATGCGGCGTATTTCACGGTAATCGCCGACTAGGCACACCGGTCCGCCGGCAGACCACTCGCCAACAAAAAAGCCGGCACAAGGCCGGCTTTTCTGATGGTTCCTGAAAGCGACGCTTACGCGGCCTGCTTCCACTGGCCAAGCGCGGCGAGGCCGTTGTCACGAGCGCGCTCGTACACCGTCTGCTGGGCCTTGGCGAAGTTGTTGATCAGGTCCTGCGACCACAGCTTCAGGGCCGCCTGCTGCATGGCGCGGCCGTAGGAGAACGACAGCGGCCACGGGTTCGGACCCATCTGGTTCATGGCGTTGAGGTGCGCGGTGGCGTCCTCGTCGGCCTGGCCACCGGACAGGAACACGATGCCCGGCAGGGTCGCCGGCACGGTCGACTTCAGGCACTGCAGGGTCGCCGCGGCGACGTCCTCGACGCTGGCCTTCTCGCCGCTGGTGGTGCCCGGCAGGATCATCGAAGCCTTCAGGATCGTGCCTTCCAGCATCACGTTGTGCTCGTACAGAGAAGCGAACAGCGAACGCAGCGTGACCTCGGTGACCTCGTAGCAGGTCTCGATGTCGTGCGAACCGTCCATGATCACTTCCGGCTCGACCATCGGCACCAGACCCTGCTCCTGGCACAGCGCCGCGTAGCGGGCCAGCGCATGGGCATTGGAGTCGATGCAGGTACCCGACGGGATGTCGTCACCGATGTTGATCACCGCGCGCCACTTGGCGAAACGGGCGCCGAGCTTGTAGTACTCCTCCAGGCGCGCACGCAGGCCATCGAGGCCTTCGGTGACGACTTCGCCCGGGAAGCCGGCCAGCGCATGAGTGCCCTTGTCGACCTTGATGCCCGGGATCATGCCGTTGTCGGACATGTACTGGGCGAACGGGATGCCGCTCTTGGTCGACTGTCGGATGGTCTCGTCGAACAGGATCGCGCCGGAGATGTAGTCGTTCAGCTTGGGCGTGGCCAGCAGCAGCTCGCGGTAGGCGCGGCGATTCTCTTCGGTGTTCTCGATGCCGACGCCTGCGAAGCGCTTGGCAATGGTGCTGGTGGACTCATCGATGGCGATGATTCCCTTGCCCGGGGCCACCATGGCCTGGGCGGTTTCGGCAAGCTGTTCGATGCTCATGAGACGTCCTGCGGGAGCGGTGGGAAGCCCGGCATTATAGCGGCAGCGCAGCATTCCCGCCCGGGGCCGGCCACGGTGAATCAATGACTTGCGCAACCGGCACCCCGAATTTCAATACCAATTTCGGGCGCCGTTGCCGGCCCGCGCCGGCTCACTGCCCAGCGATGGCCTGGCGCAACGTGTGGTTGGCGGCGTCCCGCGTCTTCAGCGGCTGGCCGTACTCGTCCACCCCCGGGAAGAAATCGGCGGCAGGATCGATGTTGCGCTTGAGTGCCGCGATCTGCGCGTAGCAGTCGGTCAACTCGCCGGCGTGCGGACAACCAAGCAGATGGTAGAACTCGTGCACTGTCGCCTTGCCCGGCGGCGTGAACACCTGGTTGAGCGAGACCTGCGTGGCCACCACGAAGCCGCGCGTGTGGGTGGGATCATCGACGCTGCCCAGCACTTCGGGCATCAGCAGGCCCCAGAGGAAATCGCCGGCGTTGCGGTCGACGAAGGCCACCAGGCGATCGCACGGCGCTTCCAGTTCGTGTGCGATGACATCGTCGAACAGGCTGCGGTGGGCGAAACCGGAACGCGTCCATGGCCGCACCCAGGGCACCACCACGTCGATGCCGTAGGGCTCGAACTCGGTGTTGACCGCGGCGATCAACTTCTCGACGCGCTGCTCGCTGACATCGGCCGTGCGCAGCACGCACACGCGCATCTGCACCGGCGGACCGTAATTGACGGCGAATCGCTCCTGGGTGTGCATGCCCACGGTCGTGCACGCGCACAGCATGATGCTGGAGGCGATTGTCGCGATGCCTTGCAACAGCAGCGACGAGCGGCTGGGTCTACCGAACCTTGCGTTTGCCACGGCAATTCCCCTGGGGGAGGGATTGCTATCGCCAACGCGCCCGGATTGATCAGGCGGCCATCACGCCGCCTTCGCACGATTTCCAGCATTCGTAGGAGCGAACTTCGTCGCGAGCAAGCTCGCTCCTGCGGATGGCAGGCTAGAGTTCGCCCAGGCCTTCGGCGGTGCCGTCCGCACCGACCTGCAACAGGCGCAGCGTGTTGGTCGCGCCGTGCTGTTCCATGTGGTCGCCGCTGGTGAACATCACCCGGTCACCGACGCTGAGACGGTCCTGGTCGTACAGTTCCTTGATCGCGCTGCGCGCGGCGTCACGCGAACTCAGGCCACGGCTGTCGAAGGCATAGGCGACGACATCGCGCATCATCGTCATGCGACGACGCGCGCCGTCGTGGCGCGACATCGCGAAGATCGGCACCTGCGAGCGGAAGCGCGACAGGAAGCGCGCGGTACCGCCCGATTCGGTCATCGCCACGATCGCGCGCACGCCGATGTGCTCGGACAGGAACATGGCCGCCATCGCGATCGCCTGGTCGGCACGCTCGAGGTTGCGCGGGGCGGCCTCGAAATCGGTGTCGCGGTTGAACTGGCGTTCGGCACCCAGGCAGATGCGCGCCATCGCCTCGACCGCCTTCACCGGATAGCGGCCGGCGGCCGATTCCTGCGACAGCATGACCGCGTCGGTACCGTCGATCACGGCGTTGGCGACGTCGAGCACTTCGGCGCGGGTCGGGATCGGGCTGTCGACCATCGATTGCAGCATCTGCGTGGCGGTGATCACCACGCGATTGCGCTCGAGCGCCTCGCGAATGATCTTCTTCTGCAGGCCGGGCAGCTCGGCATCGCCGATCTCCACGCCCAGGTCGCCGCGCGCGACCATGACCACGTCGCTGGCGTCGACGATCTCCGACAGGTTCTCGATCGCCTCGGCACGCTCGATCTTCGACACCAGTGCGGCGTCGCAGCCGGCGGCGCGGGCAATGCGGCGCGCCTCGTTCATGTCTTCGGCGTTGCGGCAGAACGACACCGCGATGAAGTCTGCGCCCAGTTCGGCCGCGACCAGGATCAGTTCCTTGTCGCGCTCGGTCAGCGCGCCCAGCGACAGGCCGCCGCCCTGCTTGTTGAGGCCCTTGCGGTCCGACAGTGCGCCGTCGTTGAGGACGGTGGTGATGATGCGCTCGCCTTCGATCGCTCCGACGCGCAGCTGCAGCAGGCCATCGTCGAGCAGCAGGACGTCGCCGGGGCGCACGTCGTCGGGCAGGCCGAGGTAGCTCACGCCGACCTCGCGCAGGTTGCCGGGAGGCGCATCGGCGCTGGCGACCAGGTCGAAGCGGTCGCCGGCCTTGAGCAGGACCTTGCCTTCGGCGAATCGCTCGATGCGGATCTTCGGACCGGGCAGGTCGGCGAGGATGCCGACTTCCACGCCGACACGTTTGGCCGCTTCGCGCACGGCTTCGGCGCGGGCGACCTGCGAGGACGGATCGCCGTGCGAGAAATTGAGTCGGACTACGTCGACGCCGGCAGTGAGCAGTGCGTCGAGGACGCCCGGCGGATCAGTGGCCGGGCCGAGGGTGGCGAGGATCTTGGTGCGGCGCTGGGTGGTCGTCATCGAATGCTGCTTCGCCTGGTGCGGATTGTCGGTGCGGATTGGCTCAAGAGCGAATCCGTTGATTCGGGCGACGCTAGCACAGCTGTGCGGTCATTCGAATTGAATACGCATGCAATCCGGGACGAGGGTCGTCCATACCGCGGGGCATGCAGGCAAGTGGTCTGGAATCACCCCACCAAAAGCAGACCACCCACACTCCCGACCCGCGATCAGGCCGCCAGCAGCCCCTGCAGCTCCCCGGGCGCAGCCGCCAGGTGCAGCGCCCCGGCCTCGCGCAGTTCCGCCTCGCCACCAAAACCCCACAGCACGCCGACATTGCGCATGCCGTGATGACGCGCGCCTTCGATGTCCATGCGCCGGTCGCCGATCATCCAGCACTCGCCGGCGGCAACGTCGAAGCGCCGCAACGCTTCGGCGATCAACTGGTCCTTGTGGCTGATGCGACCGTCCAGGGTCGCGCCGACGATGTCGTCGAAGCGATGCCCGAACGGCAGGTGCGCGGCGATCTTGCGTGCGTGCGGCTCGTTCTTGGCGGTGACCACCGCCAGCCGATGCCCGGCCGCATGCAGCGCCTCGATCGTCTCGCCGATGCCGGCATAGACCTCGTGCTCGGCCCAGCCGTCGCTCTCGAAGCGGTCGCGGTAGTGCAGCACCGCCTGCTCGACGTCCTGCGGATCGTCGAGCAGCGGACCAAAGCTGGTGCGCAGCGCCGGACCTATCCAGCGCCGCAGTTCCGACTGCGGCGGCACCGGCAGGCCCATCTTCACCAGTGCATGCTCGACGCAGCGGGTGATGCCGACGGCCGAGTCGATCAGCGTGCCGTCCATGTCGAAGAACACCGTGGCCATCGCGGTTACGGACTCAGCCGCGCGCCTTGAGCGCGGTCACGGCCGGCAGTTCCTTGCCTTCGAGAAACTCGAGGAAGGCGCCGCCGCCGGTGGAGATGTAGGACACGTCCTGCTCGATGCCGTACTTGTCGACCGCGGCCAGGGTGTCGCCGCCGCCGGCGATCGAAAACGCCTTGCTGGACGCAATCGCACGCGCCAGGGTTTGCGTACCCTTGCCGAACGCATCGAACTCGAACACGCCGACCGGGCCGTTCCAGACCACGGTGCCGGCGGCCTTGATCAGCTCGGCATAACGCGCCGCGGTGTCCGGGCCGATGTCGAGGATCATGTCGTCGGCGCCGACGGCATCGACGGCCTTGACCGTGGCCGGCGCATCGGCGGCGAAGGCCGGCGCGACCACGACATCGGTCGGCACCGGGATGTCGGCGCCGCGGGCCTTGGCGTCGGCCATGATCTTCTTCGCGGTGTCGATCAGGTCGTTCTCGACCAGCGACTTGCCGACGCCGTGGCCCATCGCGGCGATGAAGGTGTTGGCGATGCCGCCGCCGACGATCAGCTGGTCGACCTTGCTGACCAGCGACGACAGCAGTTCAAGCTTGGTCGAGACCTTCGAGCCGGCGACGATCGCCAGCAGCGGACGCGCCGGGTTGTCGAGCGCCTTGGCCAGCGCATCGAGTTCGGCCATCAGCAGCGGACCGCCGGCGGCGACCTTGGCGAAGCGGATCGCGCCGTGCGTGGACGCCTGCGCGCGGTGGGCGGTGCCAAAGGCGTCCATGACGTAGACGTCGCACAGCGCCGCGTACTTCTTCGACAGCGCTTCGTCGTCCTTGCCTTCGCCGACATTCATGCGGCAGTTCTCGAGCAGCACCAACTGACCCGGTGCGACATCGACGCCGTCAACCCAGTCCTTGACCAGCGGCACGTCGATGCCGAGCAGCTCCGACAGGCGCCTGGCGACCGGCGCCAGCGAATCGGCCTCGCTCCACACGCCTTCCTTCGGCCGCCCCAGGTGCGAGGTGACCATCACCGCCGCGCCTTTCTCCAGCGCCAGCTTCATCGTCGGCACGGCGGCGGTGATGCGCTGTTCGGAGGTGATGCGACCGTCGTCGATCGGCACGTTGAGGTCTTCGCGGATCAGCACGCGCTTGCCGGCGAGGTCGAGGTCGGACATGCGGAGGATGGACATGGGCATTGGCCTTTGAAGCCCCCCTTTCGTGGGGAGGGTTGGGAGGGGATGGGTTGCAGTCGCGACAACGCGACGAGGACCGGCATTGTCCCTTCGATGCTCCCGCACGGCAAATCCGCGCCAGCACTCGCTCACAACTTATCCACAACATTTAGCGTTGACGGATCATCCAACCCCCACTATGTTGTGGCCGTCGGTGCCGACCTCGCGGTCGGCTTAAAAGGGAAGTCCGGTGCGGCCACGCTCACAGCGAGCGGCCAACTCCGGCGCTGCCCCGCAGCGGTAGTGGAAACGAACGCCGTCATGGCACTGGGCATGGGCCTGGGAAGCGACGGTCATTAGGTGAGGCACCAGCGGCATGCGCCCGGTCCTCGCGTCCAGAGCCCGAAGACCTGCCGACAGCCGCGCGTTGCACACCGCGCGGTGACCGGCCAGCGAGTCTTCGGAGGGAAGACGGTCGGTGTCGCAGGGTGGCGCCCGTTTTCTCTCGAGGAACGCGCCCGCCACCACAGGTCCGTCTCGGCCTGCGCGACGCCGCAACCGCACGCTTCGGAACCCGCGCCACGTTGCCCTTCGAGGGAAGGACAACGAGCCGTGCGCCCACGCACCGGAGCTACCGCCATGACCACCACCACCAACGCGCCTGCCGTGAGCAAGCCTGCCGCCGCCACGTCCGCGCAGGCCGGCTCGGAACAGACCGCCCCCGCCGGCTTCACCCTGACCCCGCCGGCCGCCAACCTCACAATGACGGTGACCAAGCGCAACGGCCGCCGCGACCCGGTCGACCTCAACAAGATCGTGCGCGCGGTGACGCGCAACTGCGAAGGCCTGTTCTCCGTAGATCCGATGCGCGTTGCCACGCGCACCATCTCCGGCCTGTATGACGGCGCGACCACGCGCGAGCTCGACGAACTGTCGATCCGCACCGCCGCCCTGCTCACTGCCGAAGAACCCGAATACGGCCGCCTCGCCGCGCGCCTGCTCGCCGGCGTGATCGAGAAGGAAGTCGCCGGCATCGAGATCCACGCGTTCTCGCAGTCGGTGCAGCGCGGCTTCGACCTAGGCCTGATCAACGAGCGCCTGCTGACCTTCGTCCAGGCCAACGCGCGCAAGCTCAACGACGCGATCGACCCGAGCCTCAACCAGCGCTTCGACTACTTCGGCCTGCGCACGCTCTACGACCGCTACCTGCTGCGCCACCCGACCGCGCGCACGGTGATCGAGACGCCGCAGCAGTTCTTCCTGCGCATCGCCTGCGCACTGAGCGAGGATGTCAGCGACGCGCTGGCGCTGTACCGGCGCATGGCGCAGCTGGATTACATCCCCAGCTCGCCGACGCTGTTCAATTCCGGCACCACGCACGAGCAGCTGTCGAGCTGCTTCCTGCTCGACTCGCCGGAAGACTCGCTGGAAAGCATCTACAAGCGCTACATGGACGTGGCCAAGCTGAGCAAGTTCAGCGGTGGCATCGGCCTGAGCTACACCCGCATCCGTTCGCGCGGCTCGCTGATCCGCTCGACCAACGGCCTGAGCAACGGCATCGTGCCGTGGCTGAAGACACTCGACGCCTCGGTCGCCGCGGTCAATCAGGGCGGCAAGCGCAAGGGCGCGGCCTGCGTGTACCTGGAGCCGTGGCACGCCGACGTTGAGGAGTTCCTGGAACTGCGCGACAACACCGGTGACGAGGCGCGGCGCACGCACAACCTCAACCTGGCCAACTGGATTCCCGACGAGTTCATGCGCCGGGTCGAGGCCGACGGCGACTGGTCGCTGTTCGACCCGGCCAGGGTGCCGCAGCTGACCGACCTGTGGGGCGAGGCCTTCGACCGCGCCTACCACGCCGCCGAAGTGGCCGGCCTTGCGGCGCGCACCGTCAAGGCACGCGAGCTGTACAGCCGCATGGTGCGCACGCTGGCGCAGACCGGCAACGGCTGGATGAACTTCAAGGACAAGTCCAACCGCGCCTGCAACCAGACCCTGCGCGAAGGCAACGTGGTGCACCTGTCGAACCTGTGCACGGAGATCCTGGAAGTCACCTCACAGGACGAGACCGCGGTGTGCAACCTGGGCTCGATCAACCTCTCCCACCACGTCGAGCTGTTCGCCGAGGGTCCGGTGCACGGTGAGGACGGTCGCTTCGACTTCGAGAAGCTCGCCGAGACCGTGCGCCTGGCCGTGCGCCAGCTCGACCGCGTGATCGACCTGAACTTCTACCCGATCGAGACCGCCCGCCGCGCCAACCTCAAGTGGCGCCCGGTCGGCCTGGGCGTGATGGGCCTGCAGGACGTGTTCTTCAAACTGCGCATGCCGTTCGACTCCGACCAGGCGCGCGCACTGTCGAAGCAGATCGCCGAGGCGGTGTACTTCCATGCACTGTCGGCTTCCAACGAGCTGGCGATGGAACGCGGCCGCCATCCGTCCTTCGCCGACACGCGCGCCTCGCAGGGCGAGCTGCAGTTCGAAGCCTGGGGCGTGACGCCGTCCGACGCCCACGGCTGGGACAGCCTGCGTGCCCGCATCGCCGAGCACGGCCTGCGCAACTCGCTGCTGATCGCGATCGCGCCGACGGCGACCATCGCCTCCATCGCCGGCTGCTACGAGTGCATCGAGCCGCAGGTGTCGAACCTGTTCAAGCGCGAGACGCTGTCGGGCGACTTCCTCGTGGTCAACCGCTACCTCGCCGAAGAACTCAAGACGCTGGGCCTGTGGACGCCGGAACTGCGCGACCGCATCAAGATGGCCGAAGGCTCGATCCAGGGCATCACGCAGATTCCCGAGTCGCTGCGCGCGGTCTATCGCACCGCGTGGGAACTGCCGATGCGCTCGCTGATCGACATGGCCGCCGACCGCGGCGCCTTCATCGACCAGAGCCAGTCGCTGAACCTGTTCATCGAGAGCCCGAACATCGGCCAGCTGTCGTCGATGTACATGTACGCGTGGAAGAAGGGGCTGAAGACCACTTACTACCTGCGCTCGCGTCCGGCGACGAAGATCGCCAAGGCCACCGTCAGCGGCGTCGCCGAAGCGGCCAAGCCGGAGTACAGCGCGGTGGAAGCCGTGGCGTGCTCGCTCGAGAACCCGGAAAGCTGCGAGGCCTGCCAGTAGTTGCGCCAGGGAGAGGGGACGCGCCCTCCCCCCAGGAAGAACAACAGCGTCCCCCTCTCCCGGCGCCATGCGCCACCCTCTCCCGCCAGCGGAGAGGGATTCCATGCAAAGGATTTCCATGACCACCGACATGCGCCTGCTCGACCCCGGCTTCGACCTCACCCTGCGGCCGATGCGCTATCCGCAGTTCTACGAGATGTACCGCGACGCGATCCGCAACACCTGGACCGTCGAGGAGGTCGACTTCTCGCTCGACGTCAACGACCTCAAGCACAAGCTGGGGCCGGCCGAGCGGCATCTGATCGAGCGACTGGTGGCCTTCTTCGCCACCGGCGACAGCATCGTCGCCAACAACCTGGTGCTGAACCTGTACCAGCACATCAACGCGCCCGAGGCGCGCATGTACCTGTCGCGGCAGCTGTACGAGGAAGCGCTGCACGTGCAGTTCTACCTGACCCTGCTCGACACCTACCTGCCCGACCCGGTCGCACGCGCGAAAGCGTTCGATGCGGTGCAGAACATTCCTTCGATCCGCGCCAAGGCCGAGTTCTGCTTCAAGTGGATCGATTCGATCCAGGACATCCGCCGCATCGAAACGACCGAACAGCGCCGCCAGTTCCTGCTCAACCTGATCTGCTTCGCCTGCTGCATCGAGGGCCTGTTCTTCTTCGCCGCCTTCGCCTACGTCTACTACCTGCGTTCGCGCGGCCTGCTGCACGGCCTGGCGTCGGGCACCAACTGGGTGTTCCGCGACGAGAGCTGCCACATGGCCTTCGCCTTCGAAGTGATCCGCACCGCGCGCAGCGAGCAGCCGGAACTGTTCGACGACGAACTGCAGCGCCAGGTCGTGCAGATGCTGGAGGAAGCGGTGGAGTGCGAAATGCAGTTCGCCCAGGACGTGCTGTCGGGCGGCGTTGCCGGCCTCTCGCCGAAGGACATGCGCCAGTACCTGCAGTACTGCGCCGACCAGCGCCTGGCGCAGCTGGGCATGCCGCGCCATTTCGGCGCGACCAACCCGTTCGCGTTCATGGACCTGCAGGACGTGCAGGAAGTCACCAACTTCTTCGAGCGTCGCGTCTCGGCCTACCAGGTCGGCGTGCAGGGCGAGGTCGCCTTCGATGCCGCGTTCTGAAGCGGCGTCGCCTCCCACCGAAGCGCGCATGACGGAGATAGTCTTCCCCGACCACACCAACCACCTCGGCACGCTATTCGGCGGCCAGGCACTGGCATGGATGGACAAGGCCGCCTTCGTCGCCGCCTCGCGCTATGCGCGCAGCACCGTGGTCACCGCGCGCTCGGAACAGATCGACTTCCACGTCGCCGTGCCCAAGGGCGCGCTGGTGGAACTGGTCGCGCGCGTGGTCGCCACCGGCCGCAGCTCGCTGCAGGTGGAAGTCGACATGCACCGCGAGGACCTGATGACCGGCGACACGCAGCTGGCCACGCGCGGCCGCTTCACCATGGTCGCGCTCGACATGCACGGCCAGCCGACGCCGGTTCCCGCGCTGGCGCCATCGGGCGATTGACGCCCCCTGCCCGCGGGGCTAACGTAGCGCCGTCGTGGTGATCATCGCTTCATAAAGATGGAGCGATGTGACAAGTACCGCCGGGTGACCGGCGGCGCCAGAGGGAATCCGGTACGGACACCCGTCCAATTCCGGAGCTGCCCCGCAGCGGTATATGGGAACGACCGCCATCCATGCACTGGGCGTTGTCCGGGAAGCGGTGGCCAGTAGATGGGGACCTCGTGTCCCCGCGCCCACGAGCCCGAAGACCTGCCCCGACCGGAGGGTCCGCCCTCCGTCCGACCCCCGACCGCACGGCTCACGCCGCGCGGCCGGTTCGCCCGCGGGGGCGAAGGTCGAAGGCAGGTCTCCTTCCGGCGCCGTTCGCGGCGTCGGTGCGTGGCCGTGCCCTCCTTCGTTGCCCTGCGTCATGCATAACGCATCGCAGGTACATCACCATGATCCAGGTAACCCATCTCGGCTTCCCGCGCATCGGCGCGCGACGCGAGCTCAAGCAGGCCCTCGAATCGTTCTGGAAAGGCCAGACGACATCGACCGACCTTCACGCAACCGCACGCGAACTGCGTGCCCGGCACTGGCAGCTGGCACGCAATGCCGGCGTCGATGTCGTTCCGTGCAACGACTTCTCCCTGTACGACCACGTGCTCGACACAGCGGTCCTGTTCGACGCCATCCCGCCCTCGCACCGCGACGTGTTCGAGCCAGATCCGCTGGCGGGCTACTTCGCCCTTGCCCGTGGCCTGCAGGACGACCAGCACGACCTGCACGCGCTGGAGATGACCAAGTGGTTCGACAGCAACTACCACTACCTCGTGCCGAAGTTCCAGGTCGACCAGACGTTCCGGCTTCGCGGCGACAAGCCGCTGGCCGAACTGCGTGAAGCCCGTGCGCTCGGGCTGGAGGCGCGCCCCGTGCTGCTCGGGCCAGTGTCGTTCCTCAAGCTCGGCAAACGGGAAGACGGCGGCTGCCCGCTCGAACTGCTCGATGCGCTGCTGCCGGCGTATGTGCACCTGCTTGAGCAGTGGAAGGCCGAGGGTGCGTCGTGGGTGCAGATCGACGAACCGTGCCTGGTACTCGACCTGGGCGACGCCGACCGCGACGCCTACCGCCGCGCATTCGCCGCACTGGCTGCCGCAGACATCCCGCAGATCCTGCTTGCGACCTACTTCGGCGATCTCGGCGACAACCTGGAACTGGTGGCCGCGCTGCCGGTGGACGCGTTGCACATCGACTTGGCTCGAGCGCCGCAGCAGCTCTCGCGAGTGCTTGAAGCGTGGCCGGCCGAGCAATCGCTGAGTCTTGGCGTTGTCGATGGACGCAATGTCTGGCGCACCGACCTCGATGCGGCACTGGCGCTTGTGCACACCGCCGGGTCGCGCGTGCGTTGGCTGGCACCGTCGTGTTCCCTGCTGCACGTGCCGATCGACCTGGAACTCGAGCGCAAGCTGCCACAGCCCCTGCGTGGCGGCATGGCGTTCGCCCGCCAGAAGCTGGAGGAGTTGCGACTGCTCGCCGATGCCCACGCCGGCGATGCCGCCGCCGCGGCAGCAGTTGCCAGCGCACAGGCAGCGCGCACTGCACATCGCAATGCGCCGGAACTGGGCAACGCCACGGTACGCGCGCGATTGGCCGGCCTGCTGCCAGCAATGAGCCAGCGCACCACGCCCTACCCGCAGCGCGCGCGACTGCAGCACGAGCGCCTCGCGTTGCCGCCACTGCCCACCACCACGATCGGTTCATTCCCGCAGCTGTCGCTGGTGCGCAAGGCACGCGCCGACCACAAGGCCGGCAAGCTCGATGACGCCGGCTACCGCATGTTCCTCGAGCGCGAGATCGACAACTGCCTGCGCGAGCAGGAGGCGATCGGCCTGGATGTGCTGGTGCATGGCGAGTTCGAACGCAACGACATGGTCGAGTACTTCGGCGAGCAGCTCGACGGTTTCGCCTTCACCTCGCACGGCTGGGTGCAAAGCTACGGCTCGCGCTGCGTAAAACCGCCGGTGCTTTACGGCGACGTAAGCCGGCCGCGCGCGATGACCGTGGAGTGGACCCGCTACGCACAGTCGCGCACGCAGTATCCGGTGAAGGGCATGCTGACCGGACCGGTCACCATCCTGCAGTGGTCGTTCGTGCGCGACGACCAGCCGCGCGCAGACACCTGCCGGCAGATCGCCCTGGCCTTGCGCGACGAAGTGCTCGAGCTGGAAGCGGCCGGCATCGCCATCATCCAGATCGACGAACCGGCGCTGCGCGAAGGCCTGCCGTTGCGGCGCGAGGACTGGCCGCGGTACCTGGCATGGGCAGTGGAAGCATTCGGCCTCGCCGCCGGCGCGGTGGCGGACACCACCCAGATCCATACCCACATGTGCTACGCCGAGTTCAACGACATCATCGACGCGGTCGCCGCGCTCGATGCCGACGTGATCTCGATCGAGACCTCGCGCTCACGGATGGAGCTGCTCGATGCCTTCGCAAGGTTCCGCTATCCCAACGGCATCGGGCCGGGCGTGTATGACATCCACGCCCCGCGCGTGCCGTCGCCCACGGAGATCGGCGAACTGCTGGGCAAGGCGTTGCAGGTGATTCCGGCGGCGCAACTGTGGGTCAACCCGGACTGCGGCCTGAAGACGCGCGGCTGGCCGGAGGTGCGCAAGGCGCTGAGCGCGATGGTCCAGGCCACGCGCGAACTGCGCCTGGGGCTGGCGGCCTCCTGACGAAGATGGAGCCGCCTGCCCTGCCCCAACGGCGGGCGGCCTCCATTGCGCCCCTCCTCCATTGCATCCGGGCCGCACGCAGGCCTAAATAGCCGACATCCTGAACGGGAATCGCCGCTGCCATGCCAATGCGCCTGCCCCGCAGCCATGTCGTCTGGCTCGCCCTGATCGCGATCGCGCTGTTCGTCCTGCGACTTTTCAGCAACCAGCACTACGGCTTCCACCGCGACGAACTGGCGCTGCTCGACGACGCGCGCAGCCTGGCCTGGGGCTACGTCGCCTACCCGCCGCTGACGCCTGCGCTTGCACGGACCTCGCTGGAACTGTTCGGTGATTCGCTCAGTGGCTTCCGTGTATTCGCGGCGCTGGCGCAGAGCATCGCCGCCGTCCTCGCCGGCCTGATCGCGCGCGAGATGGGCGGCACGCGCGCCACGCAGATAGTCGCCGCGCTGTTCACCGCGCTGGCACCGTTCTCGATGGTGGCCGGCGGGCTGATGCAGTACGTCAGCATCGACTACCTGTGGTGGGTGTTGCTGGCCTGGCTGGTTCTGCGACTGGTCAACAGCGGCGACGCGCGCTGGTGGCTGGCGATCGGCGCGGTCATCGGCCTGGGCATGCTGACCAAGTACACGATGGTGTTCTGCGTCGCCGGCATAGTCATCGCCACCTTGGCGACGCCGCTGCGCTCGCACCTGCGCAGCCGCTGGCTGTGGCTGGGCGTCGCCATTTCGCTGCTCCTGTTCCTGCCCAATGCGCTATGGCAATGGCGGCACGACTTCATCTCGCTGGATTTCCTGCAGTTCATCCATGCGCGTGACGTGCGCATTGGCCGCACGCGCGACTTCCTGGTCGAGCAGTTGTACGGCAACGCCGGCCTGATGGCGTTGCCGGTCTGGTTTGCCGGCCTGGTGTGGCTGACGCTGTCCAAGGCAGGCCGGCGCTACGCGGTGGTCGCATGGATGTACCTGGTACCGCTGCTGCTGTTCGTGCTCGCCCAGGGCCGCTCCTACTACCTGGCGGGCGCCTATCCGATGCTGCTCGCGGCCGGCTGCGTCGCGATCGAACAGTTCCTGCACCGGCAGGGACCGCTGCGCACCGGCTACGCACTCACCGGCACCGCCCTGCTGACCGTTTGGGTGGTGGCGATGGCCATGGCCAGCGGCCTGATCGGATTGCAGTTCTCGCCAGTCAACTCTGCAGGCTGGCGCATCAGCCGCGCCGCGCACGACAACTTCGCCGAGCAGATCGGCTGGCCCGAGCTGGTGGAGGAAGTCGCGCGCATCTACCACGCACTGCCGCCAGCCGAGCGCGCGCACACCGCGGTGTTCACCAACAACTACGGCGAGGCCGGGGCGATCAATCTGTACGGGCCGAAGCTGGGTCTGCCGACGGCGATCAGCCCGGTCAATTCGTACTGGTACAAGGGCTATGGTGCGACGCCGCCGCAGACGGTGATCGTGCTCGGCGATACCCCCGAGGACATCGCCGATGCACCGGCCCATTGCGAGTTCGCCGGTCGGGTCCGCAATCGCCACAACGTGCCCAATGAGGAAACGGAAGACCATCCCGACATCTTCATCTGCCGGGACCTGCGCATTCCGTGGCCGCAGGCGTGGCCGAAGATGCAGAAGTTCGGCTGATCCGATGGCTCAGGCGTTGCCAGCGATCGGCACGCCGAGCGGCAGGGCGCCCTTGCGCTCCTGCAGGCCAAGGCCGTAACGCAGGCTGTAGCCAATTTTCTCGGCGTGTTCGCGGGCCAGCGCTGCATGTTCCGGTGCCAGCAACGAGTCCGCGGTCTTCTGCCATAGCGCCAGCCACTGGTCGAAATGCTCGGGGCGGATCGGGTGTGGCCGGTGCGCGGCCATCGGCTGGCCGCGATAGCTGCGCGTGCCCAGCAGGACCGACGACCAGAACGACGTCAGCAGGCGTTTGTGTTCGGGCCAGTCGTCGATGGCGGCGTTGAAGACGGGGCCGAGTTCCGGGTGCACGCGGACCTGCTCGTAGAAGCGGTCCACGAGAGTTGCCAGCTGTTGCTCGTCGAGCGGTGGGGTTTGGCTCATGGCTCTTCAACTGGGGGTTTTTGGCCTGGAAATCAAGGTAACCCCAAAAAAACAAGGCCGGCAAAATGCCGGCCTTGTCTGTAATGCGGTAAAGGCGCGCCTTACTTGGCAGCGACAACCTTGACCATCTCGAGGCACTTGTTCGAGTAGCCCCACTCGTTGTCGTACCAGCTGACCAGCTTGACGAAGGTGCCGTCGAGCGCGATGCCGGCTTCGGCGTCGAAGATCGAGGTGCGCACGTCGCCGCGGAAATCGGTCGCCACGACCTTGTCTTCGGTGTAGCCCAGGATGCCCTTGAGCGCGCCTTCCGACTGCGCCTTCATTTCCGCGCAGATCTCGGCATAGGTCGCCGGCTTTTCCAGCTCGACGGTCAGATCGACGACCGACACGTCCGAGGTCGGCACGCGGAACGCCATGCCGGTGAGCTTCTTGTTGAGCTCCGGGATCACCACGCCGACGGCCTTGGCCGCGCCGGTGCTGGACGGAATGATGTTTTCCAGGATGCCGCGGCCACCGCGCCAATCCTTGTTGGACGGACCATCGACAGTCTTCTGCGTGGCGGTGGCAGCGTGCACCGTGGTCATCAGACCGCGCTTGATGCCCCACTTGTCGTTGACGACCTTGGCGATCGGCGCCAGGCAGTTGGTGGTGCACGAAGCGTTGGAAACAATCGCCTCGCCGTTGTACTTGGTGTGGTTCACGCCGTAGACGAACATCGGCGTGTCGTCCTTCGACGGCGCCGACAGCACGACCTTCTTCGCGCCGGCATCGAGATGCTTCTGCGCGGTGGCCTTGTCGAGGAACAGACCGGTGGACTCGATGACGACATCGGCGCCGACCTCATCCCACTTCAGGTTGGCCGGATCGCGCTCCTGGGTCAGGCGGATCTTCTTGCCGTTGACCAGCAGCGTGTTGCCCTCGACCTTCACGTCGCCCTTGAAGCGGCCGTGGACGGAGTCGTAGCTGAGCATGTAGGCCAGGTAGTCCGGCTCCAGCAGGTCATTGATGGCGACGATCTCGATCTCGCCATTGAAATTCTGCACGGCCGAGCGCAGCACGTTGCGCCCGATGCGGCCGAAGCCGTTGATACCAACCTTGATGGTCATAGCTGGAAAACTCCTGCAGCCGCGCCCGGCGCGGCGGATGGACGGGGAACCCCCATTCTAACAGGCTGCCCATTCCAACAGACCCGTCGGCGGGGCCGGGATGAAAGGGTCACGCCGATTTAGGCTCCGGCCACGGGGACTTGATCCGAATCAAGCGCGCCCGCAGCCCCCTGCAGACACTGGAGACCTCCCACAACGAGGCTCCTCAACCATGCAAAAGCCGCTCCTCTCCTGCGCCGCCGCGCTGGTCCTGGGCACCGCCGCCCTGCCCGCCCTGGCCCAGACGGCCGGCGACTGGACCCTGGGCGTCGGCGTCCACGCCGTCGACCCCAAGTCCAACAACGGCCGTCTGGCCGGCGGAACCCTCGCCGTCGACGTCGACCGCGACATCAAGCCAAGCCTGACCTTCGAGTACTTCGTGCGCGACAACCTCGGCGTGGAAGTGCTCGCGGCCTGGCCGTTCGAGCACGACATCAAAATCGCCGGCCTGGGCCGCGTCGGCAGCACCAAGCAACTTCCGCCGACGGTCTCGCTGCAGTACCACTTCAACGGCCAGGGACGGATCTCGCCGTTCGTGGGCGCGGGCATCAACTACACCGCGTTCTTCAGCGAGGACACCACCGGCGCGCTGGCCGGCAGCAAGCTCAAGCTCGACGACTCCTGGGGCCTGGCGGCGCATGCCGGCGTCGACTTCGCGGTCGGGCAGCGCGGCGCGATCCGCATCGATGCGCGCTGGATCGACATCGACAGCGACGTGGCACTCAACGGCGCCAGGCTGGGCACCGTCGCGATCGATCCGATCGTGTATGGCGCGGCGTACGTCATGAAGTTCTGATCCCGGGACCGCGTTCCGCAGGGAACACCCCGACGCGCAAAGGCCTGTCATCGAAGGTCGGCTAAAGTGCGCGCCATGATCAGAGCCCTCACCGCCTTCCTGCTTGTCCTCAGCCTCCTGCCCGCCCCCGCTGCCGCGTGGGGCCGGCTCGGCCATCGCCTGGTGGCGTCGCTGGCCCGGGACGGAATGACCCCGGCGGCCCGCGCGGCCGCCCTGCAGCTGCTCGAAGGCGAACCGGAGCCGACCCTGGCCGGCATCGCCAGCTGGGCCGACGACCTGCGCGATAACGACCCCGACCTGGGCAAGCGCACCAGCAAGTGGCACTACGTGAACATCGCCGAGGACGGCTGCGTCTACGAGCAGACGCGCCATTGCCGCAATGGCGACTGCGTGGTCGAGGCGATCCGCGCGCAGACGGCGATCCTCGCCGACACGAAGCGGCCGAAGGCGGAACGGCTGCAGGCACTGAAGTTCGTCGTCCACTTCGTCGGCGACGTCCACCAGCCGCTGCATGCCGGTTACGGCCACGACAAGGGCGGCAACGACTTCCAGGTCAACCTCGATGGCATCACGCCCAACGGCGGCGGCAGCAACCTGCATTCACTGTGGGACAGCGGCATGCTCAAGAACACCGGTCTCGACGAGCCGGCCTACCTGGCGCGACTGCGCGCCCTGCCGGCACCGACGCTGACGCCCGGCAAGCCCCTGCCGCCGCAGTCCGTGGTCTGGGCCGAGGCATCCTGCGCGATCGTCCGGCGCACGGGTCTGTATCCGGCCCGCGCGAAGATCGGCCCGGACTACCTGCAGGCATGGCGCCCCGTGGCCGAAGCGCAGCTGCGGCTTGCCGGCGCCGAGCTCGCGGCGACCCTCAACGCAGCGCTTGTCCGACGCTAGGGACCGGACCGGCCTAGACTGCCGGCACGGTTCCTCCACGGACAAGACGATGAAACCCCACGTCCAGCCGTTCTTCCACGCCGACAGCAACACCTGGAGCTACGTCGTGCACGAACCCGCCGGGCAGGCCGCGGCGGTGGTCGACGCGGTCCTGGATTTCGATGCCAAGGCCGGGCGCACTTCGACGACCTCCGCGCAGCAGCTTGTCGACTACGTGCGCGATCGTGGCCTGCAGGTGCAGTGGATCCTGGAAACGCACGCGCACGCCGACCACCTCAGCGGCGGCCACTGGCTCAAGTCGCAATGGCCGCAGGCCAGGCTGGCGATCGGCGAAGGCATCCGCAAGGTGCAGGAAACGTTTCGTCCGATCTTCAATCTTGGCGAACACTTCCCGGTCGATGGTTCGCAGTTCGACCATCTTCTCGAGGACGGTGAACAGTTCGACATCGGCACGCTCCAGGCGCGCGTGACCGCCGTGCCCGGGCACACCTGCGACAGCAGTGCGTACCTGATCGGCGATGCGCTGTTCACCGGCGACTCGCTGTTCATGCCCGATGCCGGTACGGCACGCTGCGATTTCCCGGGCGGTGATGCGCGCACGCTGTTCCGTTCGATCCGGCACCTGTTCCATACCTTGCCCGACGACACCCGTGTATTCGTCTGCCACGACTACGGCCCCGGCGGACGCGAAGTGGCCTGCGAAACCACGATCGGTGCGCAGAAGCGCGACAACATCCATGTCCGCGACGGCACCGAGGAAGACGCGTTCGTCGCGCTGCGCGAGGCCCGCGATGCAACGCTGGCGATGCCGGCGCTGATCCTGCCCGCGGTGCAGGCCAACATCCGCGCCGGCGCCCTGCCGCCGCCGGAAGACAACGGCGTGCGCTACCTCAAGATTCCACTCGACCAGATCTGATGCCCACACAGTTCACCCCAGTTTCCGCGCTGATCGGCGGCGCCCTGATCGGCCTTGCCGCCACCTGGCTGTTGCTATCGCTCGGCCGCATCGCCGGCATCAGCGGCATCCTCAACAGCACCGTCGATGGCGACGCCGGACGCGGCTGGCGCGTCGCATTCCTGGTCGGGCTGGTGATCGCCGCAGGTGCATGGTTTGCCTGGTCCGGAGCGCCCGGTCGCCACGGCTTCCCGTTGCCGTGGCTGATCGCCGGCGGCCTGCTGGTCGGCTTTGGTACGCGACTCGGCAACGGCTGCACCAGCGGCCACGGCATCTGCGGACTGGCGCGCCTTTCGAAGCGCTCGCTGCTCGCCGTGCTGGTGTTCATGGCTGCCGGCTTCTCCACCGTCTACGTGCTGCGCCACGTGATCGGAGGCGTGGCATGAGACCGATAGTCCATGGCGCCATCGCCGGCGCACTGTTCGGCCTGGGTCTGGCGGTATCGGGCATGACCGATCCGGACAAGGTCCTGAACTTCCTCGACCTGGCCGGGCATTGGGATCCATCGCTGGCGCTGGTCATGGGCGGCGCGTTGGCAGTGGCGTTGCCGGGTTTCGCCTGGGTGCGCCGCCGCGGCCGCACGTTGTCGGGCGATCCGATGCCGACGCCACCGTCTACCACGATCGACCGTCGCCTGCTCCTTGGCAGCGCGCTGTTCGGCATCGGCTGGGGCATCGCGGGTTACTGCCCCGGCCCGGCCCTGGCCAACCTCGCCCATGGCACGCAGGAGGCGGTTGTATTCGTCGTCGCGCTGCTGGCAGGCTCGCAACTGGCCCGTCTGGTAGCGCGGACGTGAGCATGTTTCTTGGCAATGCCTACACGCGTAGCGCTTAGGCTGTCGCCATGAACGAACGACCCGCCCCAACCCTGTTCGACTCACTCGACGCCGCCGTCGAGTTCCTGCTCACCGTCCGTCACGGCCCGCTGCATGTCGGCGCCCCACTTGGACTGGGCAAGCCGCATCGCCTGCTCAACGCGCTGTATGCGCGCGTCGAAAAGGATCCGTCGCGCCCCCTGCATCTGTACACCGCGCTGTCGCTGGACCCGCCCGGCGGCGGAAAGGGCCTGGAGGCCCGCTTCATCAAGCCATTCGCGCAACGCCACTTCGGCGACGATTTCCCGCGCCTGGCCTACGTGCAGGCGGCTAAACGCGATGCGCTGCCAGCGCACATCGAAGTCGAGGAGTTCTACCTGCAATCGGGCGCGATGCTCGGCTCGACGCAGGTGCAGCGGCGCTACGCCAGCCTCAACTACACCCACGTCGCGCGCGCGCTTGCCGACCGCGGCCTCAACGCCATCGTGCAGAAGGTGGCGCGCTCGGCGGACGGCACCAAGCTGTCGCTGTCGTGCAACACCGACCTCACCTTCGATGCGCTCGACGCGATCGCGGCACGCGGCCTGCCGCGACCGCTGCTGATCGCCGAAGTCGACCCGGAACTGCCCTGGCTCGGCGGCAGCGCGGAAGTCGATGCCGGTTACTTCGACGCCATCGTGCAACCGCCCGGCCCCTACCCGAAGCTGTTCGGATTGCCACGCCAGCCGGTCAGCGACGTCGACTACGCTATCGGCTTCCACGCCAGCACCCTGGTGCGCGACGGCGGCACGCTGCAGATCGGCATCGGCGCACTGGCCGACGCGCTGTGCCACGCCCTCGTCCTGCGCCACACCGACAACGCGGCCTACCGCGCGGTGCTGCGTGCGCTTGGCTCGGCGCAGGCCGAAGACCCGGCGCTGGCGCCGTTTGCGCAGGGCCTGTACGGCTGCAGCGAGATGATCAACGAAGGCTTCCGCCGTCTGGTGGAGGTCGGCGTGCTGTCGCGCAAGGTCATCGAAGATCGCGGCTTGATGCAGCGCGTTGCCGACGGCCAGGCCAGCGTGGACGACCTGGCACGACTGCAGCACGAAGGCGAGTTCCTGCACGGCGCCTTCTACCTAGGCTCACCGGACTTCTACCAGTGGCTGCGCGATCTCAGCGACGAGGAGCGTCGCGGCATCGGCATGAAGCGCGTCGGCGAGGTCAATGAACTTTACGGCGGCGACGAGGTATTGGAGCGCCTGCAACGTCGCGACGCCCGCTTCTTCAACACCTGCATGATGGCGACCGCGCTGGGCGCTGCGGTGTCGGATGCGCTCGGGGACGGCCGTGTCGTTTCCGGCGTCGGCGGCCAGTACAACTTCGTGGCAATGGCGCACGCGCTGCCCGATGCACGCTCGGTGCTGCTGCTGCGCGCCAGCCGCGAGTCCGGCGGCGCGACCACGTCCAATATCGTCTGGAACTACGGCCACACCACCATTCCGCGCCACCTGCGCGACATCTACATCAGCGAGTACGGCATCGCGGATGTGCGCGGGCGCAGCGACGAGGACTGCATCATGGCGATGGCAGCGATATGCGACTCGCGCTTCCAGCAGTCGCTGCTGGACACCGCGCGCAACGCTGGCAAGTTGCGCCGTGATTTCGTCCTGCCCGCGCGTGCTGCCGGCAACACGGCGCAATCGCTGCAGGGAAAGCTGCAACCGTTTCGCCGCAATGGCAACCTGCCCGACTATCCGCTGGGCAGCGACTTCACCGAGGTCGAACAACGTCTGGTGAAAGCACTTGGATGGCTCAAGACGAACACGGCAACGCGCTGGGGGAAACTGCGAACAATCTGGCGCGCACTTTCGGCACGCGAGACCGACCACGAAGCCCTGCAGCGCATGGGCCTGGCCGCGCCTTCAAGCTTTGGCGAGCGGATCGAGGCGCACCTGCTGAATCTGGCGCTGGCGCAGGCTTCGAGCGAGTGTTGAGGCGCTAGCAGCAGAGAAAGGGCGTCCTTGGATCCCCGCCTTCGCGGGGATGACGGTGTCCCAGAGCGTTCGCACCGAAGACCGGGCAATGAAATGCCGGAGCGTCGTCCGCCGGGTCGGGGATTGCGCAGCAGTGGGCCATGGATGGCCCACGCCCCGCCTTCGGACAGGATGTCCGAACGAAGGGGCGGAGCAATCCCCGGCCCGGCGGACGACGCCGCTCCGCAGCAGCAAACGCAAAGGCGCCGCGCGAGAAAAAGAAGCGGCCGAAGCCGCTTCTTTCAACACACGCTACACGCAGCGGAGAATCAGCCCAGCGCGCGTGCCGCCTCGACCACCTTCTCGACCGTGAAGCCGAACTCCGGGAACAGCTTCTCGGCCGGAGCCGACGCACCGAAGTCGTCGATGCCGATCACCGCACCGTCCAGACCGACGTACTTGTGCCAGAAGCCGGTCACGCCAGCCTCGATTGCGACGCGCTTGCGGCAATCGCGCGGCAGCACCGACTCGCGGTACTCCGCATCCTGACGATCGAACACGTTGGTCGACGGCATCGACACCACGCGCACCTTGTCGCCGAGCTGCGCCGCCGCATCCATCGCCAGGCCCACTTCCGAACCGGTCGCGATCAGGATGACCTCCGGCGCGCCATTGGAATCCTTCAGCACATAACCACCGCGGGCGATGTCGGCCACCTGCTGCTCGTTGCGCTGCTGGTGGGCGAGGTTCTGGCGCGAGAAGACCAGGCAACTCGGACCATCGTCGCGCAGGATGGCCGCCTTCCAGCAAGCCGCCGACTCGACCGCATCGCACGGACGCCACAGATCGTTGTGCGGGATGTAGCGCAGCGACGCCATGTGCTCGATCGGCTGGTGGGTCGGACCGTCCTCGCCCAGGCCAATGGAGTCATGCGTGTAGACATGGATCGCATGCGCGCCCATCAGCGCGCTCATGCGCACGGCATTGCGCGCGTAATCGCTGAATACCAGGAACGTCGCGTCGTACGGAATGAAGCACTCGTGCAGGCCCAGGCCGTTGCTGATCGCGGTCATCGCGAACTCGCGCACACCGTAATAGATGTAGTTGGCATTGGGATCGTCGGTGGCGACCGACTTGCTGCCCTTCCACAGGGTCAGGTTGGAATGCGCCAGGTCGGCCGAACCGCCGATCAGTTCCGGCAGCAACGGCGCGAACGTCTCGATCGCCATCTGCGAAGCCTTGCGCGAAGCGATCACCGGGCCCTCGGCCTGGAGCTTGGCGATGTAGGCATCGGCGGCCTCGACGAAGCCTTCCGGCAGCGCGCCACTGGCGCGACGGGTCAGCTCGGCGGCCAGCTCCGGGTACTGGCTCTTGTAGGCGGCGAACAACTGGTTCCACTCCGACTCGCGCTGCCCGCCGGTGCTGCGCACGCGCCAGCCGTCGTAGATCGCCTCGGGAATTTCGAACGGACCATACTCCCAGCCCAGCGCCTGGCGCGTGGCGGCGACTTCGTCCTTGCCCAGCGGCGCACCGTGCGACGATTCCTTGCCGGCCTTGGCCGGCGAACCGTAACCAATGGTGGTGCGGCAGCAGATCAGCGTCGGCTTGTCGGTCGACTTCAGCGCGGTCTCGATGGCGGTCTTGATCTCGGCGGCATCCTGGCCGTTGACGCCACGCACGACGTTCCAGCCGTACGCCTCGAAGCGCGCCGGCGTGTTGTCGGTGAACCAGCCATCGGTGTTGCCGTCGATCGAGATCTTGTTGTCGTCCCAGAACGCGACCAGCTTGTGCAGGCCCCAGGTGCCGGCCAGCGATGCGGCCTCGTGCGAGATGCCTTCCATCAGGCAGCCGTCACCCATGAATACCAAGGTGCGGTTGTCGACGATCTTGTGCTCGGGTTTGTTGAAGCGCTGTGCCAGCAGCTTCTCGGCGAGCGCCATGCCGACGGCATTGGCGAAGCCCTGGCCGAGCGGACCGGTGGTGGTCTCGATGCCCGGCGTCATGAAGTTTTCCGGATGGCCCGGGGTCTTCGAGTTGAGCTGGCGGAAATTCTTCAGCTCGTCGATCGACAGGTCGTAACCCGACAGGTGCAGCAGCGCGTACTGCAGCATCGAACCGTGGCCGTTGGACAGCACGAAGCGGTCGCGGTTGAACCAGTTCGGGTTGCTCGGGTTATGGCTGAGGTAATCGTTCCACAGCACCTCGGCGATGTCGGCCATGCCCATCGGCATGCCCGGGTGGCCGGAGTTGGCGGCCCTGGACGGCGTCGATGGCAAGGAAGCGGATGGCGTTGGCTAGTTCGCGGCGGCTGGGCGTCGTCATGGCGTCGGGGCGGGTCTTCGGCTGCGGGGAGGGGCCCATGCGCGAGACCTGGCGGTCGAAGCCGGGCCGGACGGGCTGGCCATTGTCCCATTGCCGCGCCGCCCTGTCGCCCCGGCCCGCTGCCGGGGCCAGGAAAAGGCCAGGCAAGGCCTGGCCCCCTTGCCGCAGGCCTACGCCGTGGCCGGCTCGGCCGGCACTTCCGCCGGCTCGCCGCGCGAGACGACGGTGGCGAGCATCAGGTCGCCGGTGACATTCAGCGTGGTCCGGCACATGTCGAGGAAGCGGTCGACGCCCAGGATCAGGCCGATGCCCTCCGGCGGCACGCCGACCATGCCGCAGATCAGCGCCACCACCGGCAGCGAGCCGGCCGGGACACCGGCGGTGCCGATGCCGCCCAGGATGCAGACGAACATCACCGTGGCCTGCTGCACCAGGGTCAGCTCGACCCCGAAGAACTGCGCCAGGAACAGCACCGTGACGCCCTCGAACAGGGCCGTGCCGTTCTGGTTGGCGGTGGCGCCCACCGTCAGCACGAAGCGCGAGACCCGGCGTGGCAGGCCGAGCTGCTCGTCGGCCACGCGCAATGCAGTCGGCAGGGTGGCGTTGGACGAGGCGGTGGAGAACGCCATCACCATCGCTTCCTGCACGCCCTTGAAGAACTTCCTGGGCGAGTAACCGCCGGCGAACTTCAGCACCAGCGAATAGACCACGAACATGTGCAGCGCCAGCGCCAGGACGACCACGCCGACATAGGCGCCGAGGCTGCCGAGCAGCTCCCAGCCGAACAGCACCGCCAGGTTGAACATGAAGCAGAACACCGCGTACGGCGCCAGCTTGATGACCATCCCGATCAGCGTCATCGACACTTCGAACAGGCCTTCGATGGCGCGCTGCAGGGTTTCGGTGGCCTTGGTGCGGGTGAGCACCAAGCCGATGCCGAGCATCAGCGCGAAGAACATCACCGCCAGGATGGTGTTGTCGGCGGCGGCCTTGACGATGTTGTCGGGGACGATCGCCATGAGCATGTCCAGGCCCTTGGGCTGGACGTGGGTGCTGCCGACGATGGCGCTGGCACGTTCGGAGCCTTCGCTGAGCAGCTGCTGCGCGCGCACCGGATCGACGCCTGCGCCAGGTTGCAGCCAGTTCACCAGCAGCAGCCCGAGGATGACCGCGATGCCGGAGACGACGACCGTGTAGCCCAGGGTGCGCCAGCCGATTCGGCCCAGCGCGCGCACGTCGCCCATTTCGGCGACGCCGATGACAAGCGCCGAGAACAGCAGCGGGATCACCAGCATGAAGATCAGGCGCAGGAACAGCGTGCCTGCGGGCTGGGTCACGTAGGTCGTGAAGGTCTTGACCCAGGCCGTGTCGGCGCCGACGCCGTAATGCACGACCAGGCCCAGCAGCAGGCCGGCGACGAAGCCGATCGCCATCTTCCAGTGCAGCGGCAGCTTGCCCTTGCCGGCGCTGGTGTTCGAATCACTCATCCTGCAACTCCTCGGGGAACCGCGCGAGCTTAGCAAACCGCCCGGCGGCACCCTGCCCCGCTCAACCGCGCAGTCGTCCGGATCGGTCGGGCGCAGGCGGGTACAACGGCGGCAATGGCGAAGGCGCATCGACCGAGCGCTCTCGCCAGCGCGCACCGGATGCGAACGCCTTGCGCAGCTGCTGCCGCGCGGCGACGCCATCTCCGCCGCCCCAGCGCGCACGCTGGAGCGCTTCCACTGCCGCACGCTGGTCGGGGTCGGACAGACGTGCGACCACCTCTTCCAGATCCTGCGCGCGTGGCTTCGCCGCCGCGCACAAGGCCTCGGCCACGTCGCCCAGCGCGCCACGGTCCAGCGCCTGCTTGAGGTTGCCGCCGCTGGCGGCGGGCGCGTCCCCGCCGTCAGTGGCAGGCGCAGTGGCCGCGGCCCGCGCATCGCCGCGGTGCAGACCCCAGACCAGGGTGAACAGCCACAGGGCGGCGAACAGCAGCGTCGCCAGGACCCAACCCTTGCTGGCGCCCGGGATGGGCAGCAGCGACGATTCGGTGTCGGCTGCCACGATGTCAGCCGGGGCTGGCGAGGCCGTGGCGGAAGTTGCTGCCGCCGACGCTGGCGCGGCACCGGCCAGCGCCGTCCAGGACAACGGCGGCAGGGTGGCGGTGCGAACCGCCCCGGCGCGCACGTCCCACCAGCTCATGCGCATGCCACCCAGCTGGATCTTGCCTGCGCGCGAGGGCACCAGCGAGAAGCGCCGTGTCAGCTTCGCCCGCGGCCTGCCATCGACAAAACGTTCGTCGGCCTGGACCGGTTCGGCGAACACCTGCACGCCATCGATCGCCGGCAACTGCAGTTCCGGCATCTGCACGGCGGTGGCGCCATCGGCAACGGCTTCAACGACCAGGGTCGCGGCCGTACCTGCGCGCAATTCCTGTGGCGTCGACTGGTAGCGCAACTGCAGGTCCTGCAGCGGCAGCCAAGGCTGTGGTGCATCGTTGGGCACCGGCCGCACCTGCAGCGAGCGCGGCGCCGCCTGCGCCTGCAGTGCGCCGCGATTGCTGCCGAACAGATCGTCGAAGAAGCCGCCGGCGCCGCGGCCCTCGAAGCTCGCCGGCGGGATCGTCAGCGTGCCGCTGCGCTCTGGCACCAGCAGGAACCGGCGCTCGACCACGCTGTAGCGACGGCCACCGACGTCGCGCTGGTACTGGGCATCGTCACCGACACGCTGCAGCGAGGCGCCCTCCGGGGCGGGCTGGTCGAGTTGCCCCGACACCAGCGGCGCGGCGGAGTACAGCCGCACCACCCAGCCGACCGATTGCTGCACGTAGGGGTCGGCGTCGTCGGCCTGGCTTTCGATGAAGACGTCGTCGCCGGCACGACCGGTGGCGCGACCACCGTCGGGCGTGACCACCAGTGACAAGGGCTGCGTCTGTTCGCTGCCCAGCGCTAGCGCGGGCACGGTCAGCACGCCGTCGCGGCGCGGCCGCAACGCCACTGCATACAGCAGGCGCATGCTGTTGCGGCCGTTGATGCTTTCGAACTCGCGGCGGCTGGTGTGGCCACTGACGGTGAAGTCCGCCTGCAGCGGTGCGTAGTCCGGTTCCGATGCCGCCGTCGAGGTCGTCTCGATGTTGAGCGTGACCGTTTCGCCCAGGGCGATGCGATCGCGGTCGAGCCAGGCGCGTGTTTGCGCCGATGCCGCCAGGCTCGCGGTTGACAACAGCAGCCAGGCGGCCAGACGCAACAGCATGCGCGCTGATGGGGATCGGTGTTGCTTGTCGGCGATGACACTCATTGCGGTCCCTGGCCCTCGGTCAGACGGCGCTCCTGCTCGATCCGGAATTTCTCGCGCAACAGGCTGCCCGGGTCGTCGGGCACGCGGCGCAACCAAGCCTCGTTGGCCAGGCGCTGCTCGCGCTGCTGCGGCGTTTCGTTGGCCTGCCCGGCGCGACGCTGCGCGTCCTGCTGGCCGTTGCGCTGTTGCTGCTGCAACGCGCGTTGCATGCGTTCGCGTTGGGCGGCGTCGGCATCGCGCTGGGCCTGGGCATCGGCGGGCTGGGTCGCTTGCTGCTGCGACTGCTGCGGTGCCTGTTCGGGCTTGCGTTGCTGCTCCTTGCCCTTGCCAGACTGCTGCGAGGGATCGCCCTTGCCATCGGGTGATGGCTGCGACTGACCCGATTGCGAGTCGTTCTTCGACTTTGACGATTGCTGCCGCTTCATCGCCGCCTCGACCGCCCGCTTGTTGGCGATCGCATCGTCCATGCCGGGTTGTTGCTTCAGCGCTTCGTCGTAGGCGGCAATCGCCTGAGGATACTGCCCGGCCTTGGCCAATGCATTGCCGCGGTTGTAATGGGCGTCGGCATCGCGGGCATCGCCGTAGAGTTTCGCGGCCTCGGCGAAATCGCCGCGCCGGTAGGCCTGCGTTGCCTGCTCCATGCGCGCATGTTCGACCTGGTCGGCTCGACGCCAGAGGTCCGCGGCCGATGCCTGCGAGCCCGGCCACACGAAGCAAATCGGCAGCAACAGCATCACCGCACGACGGCGGAACGCGAACAGCGCCAGCAGCAGCAACGGCGGCAGCAGCCAGTAGCCCTGGTCCTGCCATGCCGTGCCTTTGCCGCGGGCAATGGCGGCGTCGTCCTGGCGCGGATCGAGGATGCCCAGCGCCCTGAGGTCGTCGTCGCCTTCCGCCAGCGCCGCGTATCGGCCATCACCCGCACTCGCCAGCGTGCGCAGCGATCCGGCGTCCAGTCGCGCCTGGCCGAAGCTGCCATCACTGCGGCGATAAGGCGCTCCGGCGGCGCTGCCGATGCCCAGGGCGAACACGCGATAGCCCTGCCTGGCGGCACGGGCGGCGGCATCGCGCGCGGGCTCGTCGGCCTGCGCGGTCAGCAGGACGATGTCGCCGCGATCGAAGCGGGCGCGCTTGAGCAATTGCGCCGACCAGTCGATGGCGCGATCCGCGCGCTGGCCGTCGACCGGCATCACGTCCGGTGCCAGCGCATCGAGGAACAGCGCCACGTTGGCGGTGTCCTCGGTCAACGGAGCGACCGTGTAGGCATCGCCGGCATAGGCGACCAGGGCGACCTGTCCGCCAGCGCGTTCGCGCAGCAGCGTGGCGATCTTCGCGCGCGCTTGCGCCAGTCGCGACGGCGGCACGTCCGCGGCCGTGGCCGCGCTCGACAGGTCCAGCGCGATTACCAGCGGTGCCCGGCTTTCCCACAACGGTTGTGCGACCTGGCGCCAGCTCGGTCCGGCCAGCGCCAGCACCGCGACGGCATAGGAAAGCACGGCCAGGCCGCTCGCCCAGCGCGCTCGCGCATCGCCGCGCTGCGCCAGCAGGTGCGGCAACAGGTGCGCATCGACGGTGTCGTGCCAGACGCTGGCGCGATGTCGTCGCCATCGCCACAGCCACGCCAGCAGCGGCAGCGCCAGCAACGCCCACAGCCACTGCGGGCGCAGCAGGTGCAGCGCGGCCAAGTCGAACGCGGCGGCGCTCATGCCAGCCTCCGGCGCGGCCACGCGAAGGCGAGCAAGGCGCAGGCAAAGGCCGCAGCAAGCGGCCAGTGATAGCGCTCGATGCGCGGACGCAGCGCCTGTCCCGGCTGCCGGATCGGTTCGATCCGGTCGATTTCGGCGTAGATGTCCACCAACTGCGATGTGTCGCGCGCGCGGAAGAAGCGACCACCGGTGGTCTTCGCGATCGCACGCAGGCCGGCCTCGTCGATTTCATCGCCGGCGCCGGGCATCGGCATGGGCACGCCGAACAGCGACATCGAACCTTCGCCGCCGAAGGCGATGGTGTGCACGCGCACGCCTTCGGCATGCGCGATCTGCGCCGCCTTGGCCGGGTCGAGCAGACCGGCGGTGTTGACGCCGTCGGTCAGCAGTACCAGGACGCGCTGCTCGGCCGGTCGCGCCTGCAGGCGCTTGACCGCCAGGGCGATGGCATCGCCGATGGCGGTCTCCTGCCCGGCCAGGCCGATGACGCTGTCGTTGAGCTGTTCGCGGACGGAGTCGAGATCGAGCGTCAGCGGCGTCAGCGCATAGGCGCGACGACCGAACACGATCAGGCCGATGCGATCGCCGCCGCGACGATCGAGGAAATCGGCGAGCACGGCCTTGGCAGCGGTAAGTCGATCGACGCTGCGACCGCCCAGGTCCATGTCCGGCTCACGCATGCTCGCCGACAGGTCCAGTGCCAGCATCAGGTCGCGCGCGGCCTGCGGCGGTTGCACGGCTTCGCCGAGCTGTTGCGGCCGCGCCGCGGCCACGCACAGCAGTATCCAGCCCAGCCACGCCAGTGCACCGGCACTGCCGCCGAAGCCGCGACGACCCACTGCGGCGACACGCTGGAGGCGCTCGCCATATGGAACCTGCAACGCTGCCGCGGTGCCGCGCGCACTCGGAAGGAGCCAACGCGCCAGCCACGGCAGCGGCAGTGCAAGCAACAACCACGGCCAGGCGAAGGTATCGAGCAACCAGTGCCACGGGGCGAGCAGCGTGGCCATCAACGCATCGATCAGCGTGCCGCTCATTTCGCCCCCATCCATTGCAGGAAGCGGGCCCGCACCATCGTCCGCAGCGCTTGTACGTCCGCAGCGGCGACATCGCGGCGGTAGCCGCCGTCGAGCAGCAGACGGCCATGACCGCGACTGAAGTCGTCGCTCGCCACGGCACCTCGTCGCGACGGCGACTGCGCATCGAGGAACGCCAGCCACGCCTCGCCCTGCAGCCGGTCAGCCCCGGCGTCGCGGCGGCGCGCGGCACGGCGCAGCAGCTCCGACATCGCCGCAACCTGCGCGGCGGGTGAGCCGGCGGCGTCGACGCTGCGATCGAACAATTCGGTTATCGCCTGACGTTGGCGTCGGCGGCGCTGCCTGAGCCACGCGACGGCCACGACAAGCGCCAATAGCACTGCGGCCAGCAACCACCAGCCCGGGGCCGGCGGCCACCACGGCGGCGCCGGCAGCAAGTGGATGTCGCGCAGGACCAGCGCATTGCCACCCATCACGCCACCAGCGGCCGGTTGCGGCCCAGCAGCGGCAGCCATGAATCGCTCGCTGCCTGCGTCGACAGCGCCTGTACGCGGACGCCGGCGGCCGGAAGCTGCGCCAGCACCTGTTCCATCGGCCGCGCGAATTCGTTGCGCCAGGCCTGCCGCTGCGCAGCCGATGCCAGGTCGAGTTCGACACGGGTGTCGTGACCTTGAGCGTCGTGGACCTGGAACGGCAAAGGCGATTTCGGCGGTGCATCCTCGAACGGATCGGTCAACAGCAGCACGATCACTTCATGGTGCTGTGACAGTGCCGGCCAGCGTCGTTGCGCGATGGCCGCGACGCTTTGCGCATCGGCAAGCACCAGCAGCCGCGAACCCGGCCGCAGCAGCCGCTGCGCGTGATCGAGGGCGACATCCAGCCCGGCATCGTCCGGCGGCGGCTGCGCATACCAGCGCACCAGCGCATCGAGCACGCGCAGCGCACCGCGCGGCCCTGCCGCCGGCGCCACCGGCGCTTCGGCGCGGCTGCCGCGCAAGGCGGCGATGCGATCGCCGTCGCGCACGCCGGCCCACGCGGCGATCGCGCCCGCGCGCGCCGCCTGCACCGACTTGAAGCGCACGCGCGTGCCGAAGTACAGCGCCGGCGCGGTGTCCGCGACGATCAGGCTGAGTCGTTCGCGCTCGGCCTGGAACAACTTGGTGTGAGCGCGGCCGGTGCGTGCGGTCAGTCGCCAGTCGATGTGGCGTGCATCGTCGCCGGCAGAGTATTCGCGCGACTCGGCGTACTCCATGCCGCGGCCGCGCAGCGGCGACAGTGCATGCCCGCTCACGCCGAAGCGGCCACGGCGCGCCTGACCACGCGCGGTCACGACCGAGCGCAGCGCGACCAGCTCCGCCAGCGATGGCGTCAGGCCATTGCCCGCGGTAGCTGGGTGGTCATCGCCAGCGCGCATCGACGTCATTGCATCCACTCCGGGCCATCGGCTCAGGGCAAGGGCACCCGCTGCAACAGTTCGGCCACCAGGCGATCACCGTCCCAACCTTCGGCCGTGGCCTCGTAGCTGGGCAGGATGCGGTGGCGCAGCACGTCGGGCGCGACGACACGGACATCGTCGGGGGTGACGAAGTCGCGGCCGGCCAGCCACGCGTGCGCACGTGCGCAGCGCTCCAGCGCGATCGAGCCGCGCGGACTGGCGCCCCAGGCGATGCGCCTTGCCAGTGCCGGGTCGTAGCGCGCGGCATCACGGGAAGCGAGCACCAGTTCGATCAGGTAACGCTCCACCGGCGGCGCCAGGTGCAGCTCGAGTACGGCTGCGCGCGCGGCGAAGACATCCGACAGCGGCATGCGTTCAACCACCGGTGCCGGCGCGTGCAGGGCGACGCGCGCCCGTTCGCGGGCCAGGCGCAGGATCTCGGTCTCGGCGGCGATCTCGGGGTAACCGATTCGCACGTACATCAGGAATCGATCCAGCTGCGCTTCCGGCAACGGGAAGGTGCCTTCCTGCTCGATCGGGTTCTGCGTCGCCATCACCAGGAACAGTGCCGGCAGCGCGTAGGTCGCGCGCCCAACGGTGACCTGGCGTTCGCCCATGGCTTCGAGCAGGGCCGACTGGACCTTGGCCGGCGCACGATTGATCTCGTCGGCAAGCAGGATGGGATGGAAGATCGGCCCGGCCTGGAACTCGAAGCGCCCTTCCTGCGGCCGCCACACTTCGGTACCGGTCAGGTCGGCAGGCAGAAGGTCCGGCGTGAACTGGACGCGGGCGAACTCGGCGTCCATGCGCGCCGCCAGGGCGCGGATGGCGCTGGTCTTGGCCAGGCCTGGCGCGCCTTCGACCAGCAGGTGGCCATCGGCGAGCAGGGCGATCAGCAGTCGCTCGATCAGCGCCGCCTGGCCGACGATCTCGGCCGAAAGCGCCTCGCGCAGGGCGCGGAAGGCATCGTGCACACGGGGCAGGTCGTCGCTGCGGCGGTCCATGGGGGTCTCGAATGCGGGGCAGGTCCAGTTTGACCGAAGTTCGGCGGCGCGGTTCAGCAGCGCCGTCACCCATTCAGCGACAGGCACCCCTGCCCGCCCTTCCCAGCGTAGGGCCATGACGCAGAAAGCCCGGCTTTCGCCGGGCTTTCCGTCAAATCGCGAGGACTTGAGAGCTTACCGCTGCTCGACCTTGAGCACCTTCGGCGTGACCATGATCAGCAGCTCGGCCTTGTCCTTGTTGCGGCCCTTGCGCTTGAACAGGTTGCCAAGGAACGGCACGTCGCCCAGGAACGGAACCTTGGAGATGTCGCTGCGATCGCGGAACTCGTAGACGCCGCCGACGACCACGGTCTGGCCGTCCTGCACCAGCACGGCGGTGTTGACCTCGCGCTTGGCGATCTGCGGGACCTGGCCGATCGAGGTGTTGGTGAAGCCTTCGACCTCGTCCTTCTTGACGTTCATGTTCAGGAACACGCGGCCGTCGTGGGTGATGGTCGGAGTGACCTTCAGCTCCAGCAGCACGTCCTTGAACTGCACGTTCGGGATCGGAATCGAGTTGCCACCCTGCTGGGGCGAGATCGTCACGTAACCGACTTCCTGGCCCTGGCGGATCACCGCCTCGCGCTGGTTGCTGGTGACGATGCGCGGGTTCGAGATCACTTCGCCACGGCCCTCTTCCTGCATCGCCGACAGCTCGACATCGAGCAGGTAACCGGCGTTGAGGATCGACAGCGCAAGCGCGCTCGGGTTGGTGACCGAAGCGGCCGGCAGGTTGCTCATCAGCGAGCGGGTGACGTCGAAGGCATTGCTGCCGTTCTGCACCGCGTCGGCGCGCGAGGCGGCGTTGGCCGAGGCTGCGTCGCTATTGCCGCCGAAGCCGACCGAGCTGCGATCACCCGGCTTGCCGCTGGCACCGCTGATGCCGAACTTGGCGCCAAGGTCGCGGGCGAAGGTATCGGTGGCGATGACGACGCGAGCTTCGATCAGCACCTGGTCGACCGGGCGGTCGATCACGCGGATCAGCTCCTTCATCTGCGTGATCTTCTTCGGGATGTCGCTGATCATCAGCGTGTTGGTGCGCTCGTCGGCAACGATGCGACCACGCGAGGACAGGAAGCCGCTGTCCTGGTTGCCGCCGCCCGAACCGCCACCACCGCCGCCGGTACCACCAATGCCCTTGGCTTCGGTCAATGCCTTATAGATCTGGCCGGCATTGTGGTAGTTGATCTGCACATACTCGGTGGCCAGGTCGACGCGGTTGTCGATGGCGATGCGCGCGTCTTCCTTGTCCTGCTCGTACTTGGCAATTTCGGGCTGCGGGGCGACCCACACGACGTTGCCACTACGACGCTTGTCCAGGCCCTTGGCCTGCAGGACGATGTCCAGTGCCTGGTCCCACGGCACGTTCATCAGGCGCAGCGTGATGTTGCCGGTGACCGTGTCCGAGGCGACGACGTTCAGGCCCGACTCTTCGGCGATCAGCTGCAGGACGGTACGAACCGGAATGTCCTGGAAGTTGAACGTGACCGGGCGGCCGCTGTAGGCGCGACCACCGGTGGCGGCAGGCTTGCCATCGACCGTGGCGCCGACGGCGCGGCCGGTGGCAGCTCCCGTGCGCGGCACGATTTCGACGATGTACTCGCGACCGGTCTGGTAGGCCATCGACTCGAAGTTGCCGCTGGTGTTGAGCACCAGCTGCATGCCCTTGCCGCTGGCACGGGCCTCGATGCGCTGCACCGGCGTGGCGAAATCGACGACGTTCAGCGGCTTCTGCAGCGAAGCAGGCAGCTGTGCGTTGCCGACGTCGATGACGACGCTGGAACCCTGGTTGCGCAGGTCCGGCGCGGCACCGTCGCCGCTGAACTTCACGACCAGGCGGCCGGAGCCGTCAGTGCCGCGCTTGAAGTCGATGTTGGACACCGCGATGGTGCCCGGCAGCTGCTTGGCCGGATCGGCGCTGGCCGCGGGTGCGACCGTGGCCGGTGTCGTGGCGGGTGCGGCGGCGTGGACGGCGCTGAAGGCGGCAATTGCGCCGACCATCAGACCCACCGACCCGCTGCGCAAGAGCAGCGGGCGACGGGCCGGTCGCATGCGTGTGTTGAAAACGGTCATCGTTGCTATCCCCCAATCCCTATTGATCTTCCAACGCGACCGTGGCCGGGCGTTCCAGCCAACCACCCGCGCCGTCCGGCACCAGTTCCACCAATTCGATATGGTCTTCGAACACGCCGGTCACGCGACCGTCGCTCTGCCCCATGTACGCGCCCGCCTGGACCCGGTAGGTCACCTTGTCCGGCGCCATCACCAGTGCCACGACACCGCCGCCCTTGCCCAGCGTACCGACCATGTCGAGGCTGTCGAGCGGAAACTGCTCCAGCGTCTGCTTGCGGCGCGCCGAATCCGGACGCGGGCCATTGCTGCCGTCCTCGTCGGTGAACGCCGTGCTGAACGGATCGCGCATGGCGTAGGCGTTGTATTCGAACGTCTCGAACTGCTGCATCACCGGCAGCGGATCCAGCGGCGGTGCCGGGCGTGCCTTGACCTCGGCGATCCACTTTTCGAGATTGGGCGACTCACCAGGCGTGCTGGTGATGCCCCGCGAACAGCCTGCCAGGACCAAGGCGACTGCCAGCATGAGGACACGCGGTGCCGCGCCATCAACAATGGAAATTGCGCGCATCTCAGGTCCCTCCCTTCTGGCCGTTGCTAGCCGCGGCCTTTTCCTGCCTGGCCACTTCATCCTCGTCGAGGTAGCGGTAGGTCTTGACCGTACCGGCCAGCTCGAGCGGGCTGTTGGGCGTGATCGCGGCGCCAGCTTCCTTGCTGCGAGGCTTCAGCGAGATGTCGTGCATGGTCATGATGACCACGCGCGGCAGCGAGGCCACGCCGCTGACGAAACCGCCGAACTGGTGGTAACTGCCCACCATGCGCAGCGCGATCGGCTTCTCGGCGTAGAACTCCTTGGGCTGTTCGCCACCGGGCTGGAACAGCTCGTTGGTGATGCCGGTGGCGAGCGCGGTCTGCGAGATGTCGACGATCAGGTCGGGCATCTCGGTCTTGCTCGGCAGCTGGCGCAGCATCTGCTGGAGCTGCTGCTCCATCTGTGCGAGCTGCTGTTTCAGCGGTTCCAGGTTGGCGGCGCGGCCCTGCTTGGTCTCGTACTCGGCACGAAGGTCCGCTTCCTGGCGTTCCAGTCCTTGCAGTTCGGTGCGCTTGTCGGCGACGAACAGGTACCAGGCCAGGCCGACGATGAGCAGCGAGACCAGGACGCAGAAGCCCAGCTTGGCCTGCTGCGGCCAGGAGCCGATGTTGTTGAAATCGAGTTCGTTGAGCTTGATGGATTTCTTCTTGCTCATGACGCCGCTCCCTTGGTCGGCGCTGCAGCCGGCGCCGTCGGCGCGTTGGCGGGGGTCGCTACCGGCGCGGAGGCCGGAGTGCTTGCCGGTTGTGCGGGGGCCGCGCCCGGTGCCGGTGCCGTCGGTGCCACACCTGCCGGCGCGGTGCCGGCGGCGGTGGCATCGGCTGCCTGCGCGATCTGCGAGGTCTGTGCCGCGGGCGCGTCCGGCATGCCATCGCCGTCCTCGTCCTTGGGCGCGTTCGGGTTGGCCAGCTGGACCTGCAGCTTGAACACGTACGGCAGGCCCTTGTCGGTGCCCTGCGCCTCGATGATCGACAGGTCCGGCTTGGTCATCCAGCCGGAGCCTTCCAGGTTGCGCATGTAGGTACTGACGCGGGCATTGGACTGCGCGCGGCCTTCAAGCGTCAGGGTCTGGCTGTCCTGCTTGATCGAGGTAAGCACGGCGCCGTCGGGGATCGTGCGCACCAGCGAATCGAACAGGTGCACCATCTGCGAGCGGTTGGCCTGCAACTCTTCGATCACTTCCTTGCGGGCGAGCAGCTTGGCCTTCTTCTTGTCGAGTTCCTCGATCTCCTTGATCGCCTTGTCGACCTGCGTGATCTGGTCACGCATGTAGGTGTTGCGTTCGTTCTGGCCGTCGATCTGGCCGTTGTAGTAGGTGATGATCACGAACGACAGCAACACTGCGCCCAGAGCCGCCATCGCGAACATCACCGCGAATTCTTTCTGGCGCAGCTTGCGGCGTTCTTCGCGCCACGGGAGGAGGTTGATGCGTGCCATCAGTCGAAGCTCCTCAGGGCGAGGCCACAGGCGATCATCAGCGCCGGCGCATCCTGGGCGAGGGCGTGCGCCTGCACGCGCGGCCCCAGGGTCATGTGGGCGAGCGGGTTGGCGATCGTGGTCGGCACGCCGAGCTGCTCTTCGACCATCTCGGCGATGCCGGCGATCGAGGCGCAGCCACCGGCCAGGACGATCTGGTCGACGCGGTTGAACTCGCTGCCGGCGTAGAAGAACTGCAGCAGGCGGCTGATCTGCTGGACCATCGCCTCCTTGAACGGCTCGAGCACTTCAGCCTCGTAGCTCTCCGGCAGGCCGCCCTGGCGCTTGGCCAGTCCGGCTTCCTCGTAGCTCAGGCCGTAGCGGCGCATCACTTCGTCGGTCAGCTGCTTGCCGCCGAACACCTGTTCGCGGGCATACAGGCTGCGACCCTGGCGAAGGACGTTGAGCGTGGTCATGGTTGCGCCGGAGTCGACCAAGGCGACCAGGCCGTCGCGCGGCCCGCCGAGCTGGTCGGCGACCAGGGCGAAGGCGTTCTCGAGCGCGAAGGCTTCGACGTCCATCACCTTGGGCGTCAGGCCGCCGATCTCCAGCGCCGAGGCACGGACTTCGACGTTCTCCGAGCGCGAGGCTGCAAGCAGCACCTGCAGCATGTCCGGGCTGCCCGGCATCGGACCCAGGACCTCGAAGTCGTGGTTGACCTCTTCGATCGGGTACGGGACGTAGTTGACCGCCTCGAGCTCGACCTGCGACTCCAGGTCGTCATCGTCCAGGTCGCCCGGCATCGGGATCACCTTGGTGATGACCGAGGAACCGGCGACCGCGGCGGCGGCATGTTTGGCCCGTGTGCCCGAGCGGGCCACGGCGCGCTTGATCGCTTGTCCCACCGCCTCGACCTCGACGATGTTCTTCTCGACCACGGCATTGGGTGGCAGCGGTTCAACCGCGTAATGCTCGACGCGGTAGCGGTTGCCGGCCCGGGAGAGCTGCAACAGCTTTACGGCAGTCGAACTGATATCCACGCCGACGACTGCCGGCTGGCTTTTTGTGACGATCCCCACGGTATTCTCCCCTTGTCACAGGCGCTTACGTGCGCTTCGTGTGACCCCGCTTTAAATATCGAAGTTTGCGCGGCATGGCAACTGTTCCGTTCGGAATTGCCTTACTGCGTCACTTTCCGCCCCTTGCACGGCTGGCCAGCCCTGCCCCGTCTGGCCCGTCCGCCCCGCCCTTGCCCCGCTCAAGTGCCTTTCCCCGGCTCATCTATACTCCACGGCCACTACACCCGCAATCGGAACCTGCCTTGATGCCCCGTTTCCGCCGCCTGCTGCGCTGGGCGCTGATCGCGTCCGCCGGCCTGGCCCTGCTTGGCGCCATTGCCCTGGGCACCCTGTATTACCTCGTCGCCCCCAAGCTACCCGACGTCGAGACCCTGCGCACGGTCGAGATGCAGGAACCGATGTACGTCTACGCCCGCGACGGCCGCCTGATGGCCCTGTTCGGCGAGACCCGGCGTTACCCGATCTCGATCCAGGACGTCCCCGACCGGCTCAAGCAGGCCTTCATCTCGATCGAGGACGCGCGCTTCTACAAGCACCATGGCGTCGACTTCAAGGGCATCGGCCGCGCGGTGTGGCTGCTCGCCACGACCGATGCGCGTCGCGTTCCCGGCGGCTCCACGATCACCCAGCAGGTCGCGCGCCAGTTCTTCCTGAGCAACGAATACAGCTACACGCGCAAGCTCGCCGAGATGCTGCTTGCGATGCGCATGGAGCGTGAACTGAGCAAGGACGAGATCTTCGAGCTGTACCTCAACAAGAGTTTCTTCGGCAATCGCGCCTACGGTGTCGGCGCTGCCGCGGAGTTCTATTACGGCAAGAAGCTCGGTGAGCTCACGCTCGACGAAATGGCTTCGCTCGCGGGCATTCCGAAGTTCCCGTCCAGTGGCAATCCGCTCAGCAATCCCGAGCGCGCCAAGGAACGTCGCGACTACATCCTGCAGCGCATGGCCGACCTGCGTTACGTCAGCCAGGCCGAGGCCGACCAGGCCAAGGCCGCGCCGATGCACGCCACTCCGCATGAGCGTCCGGTCGAGGTCTATGCGCCGTACGTGGCCGAAATGGTCCGCCAGGAAATGGTCGCGCGTTACGGCGCCGAGGCACTGACCCGCGGCTATCACGTCACCACCACCATCGACCCGGTCCTGCAGGTCGCCGCCGACCAGGCCATCCGCGACGGCCTGTCGGTGTACGACCGTCGCCACGGCTGGCACGGCGTCGAGCAGCACTTCGACCTCGCCGCCGGCGAAGACGCGGCAACGCTGCGTAATCGCCTGCGCGGCATTCCGGCGCAGGCCTCGCTGCTTCCGGCCATCGTCACCGGCAGCAACGGCAGCCAGGTGCAGCTGGTCCTGGCCGACGGCAGCGAAATCGAACTGGGCCCCAACCAGGGCTTCGGTGGACGCAGCCCGGCCAGCCTGGTCAAGCGCGGCGACCTGGTGCGCGTGCTGCGCACGGACCCGCCGCCGGCCAAGCCCGGCCAGACCGGACCGATGCCGGCGCCTGCTTACCGCCTCGACCAGATCCCGCAGGCACAGGCCGCGCTGGTCTCGCTCGAGCCGGGCAACGGCGCACTGCGCGCCCTGTCCGGTGGCTACAGCTTCGCCGGCGCCAAGTTCAACCGCGCCACCCAGGCGCGACGCCAGCCGGGCTCGAGCTTCAAGCCGTTCCTGTACGCCGCCTCGTTCGAACGCGGCTTCAATCCGGCCTCGGTGGTGCTCGATGCACCGGTCGTGTTCAAGGACCGTCGCGGCCACATCTGGCGCCCGCAGAACGACAGCGGAAACTTCGCCGGCCCGATGCGCCTGCGCGAGGCGATGGTGCAGTCGCGCAACCTGGTGTCGGTGCGCCTGCTCGACGCCATCGGCGTCGACTACGCGCGCAAGTACATCAGCCACTTCGGATTCGACGAGGCCGAACTGCCGCCGAACCTGTCGATGTCGCTGGGCACCGCCTCGCTGACGCCGATTTCGGTCGCACGCGGTTTCGCTGCATTCGCCAACGGCGGATTCCGCATCACGCCGTGGTTCATCGACGAGGTCAAGGACCGCGAAGGCGCCGTGGTGTTCAAGGAAAAGCCGGCGATCGCCTGCCCTGCCTGCGGCAATGCGGGCAGCGCGAACCGGGCGGTGCAGACCTCCACGGTGGTCGATGGCTTCAACCTCGGCCCGGATGCAGCCCCGGCGGCCGCGACCGAGAGCAAGCCGAAGGACGAGCCGAAGAAGGCGGAGATCGACACCAGCAACCTGGTACTGGCGCCGCGCGCGATCGACAACCGCATTGCCTACCAGATCAACTCGATGCTGCGCGACGTGGTCCTGCGCGGCACCGGCACCGCGGCCAAGGTGCTCGAACGCGAGGACGTCGGCGGCAAGACCGGTTCGACCAACGACCACCGCGACGCCTGGTTCTCCGGCTTTGGCGGACCCTACGTCACCACCGTCTGGGTCGGCCGCGACAACTACAAGTCGCTGGGCTACCGCGAGTACGGCGGCAAGGCCGCGTTGCCGATCTGGATCGACTACATGCGCGTGGCGCTGAAGGACCAGCCGATCTCGCCGAACGAGCCGCCCGAAGGCATGGTCAAGGTGTCGGTGTCGGCCAGCGGCGCGCTGGTGCCGGGCGAAGGCGGCGGCATCGTCGAATGGGTCAAGGCCGAGGACCTCGAGCGCATGCAGAGCTATGTCGACTACGGCCCGGCCGAGACGGCGCCGGCCGAGGAAGAGTTCGACATCTTCTGATCGCACCGCACCTGCAGGTCATCAACGACGCCGGGTTCGCCCGGCGTCGTCGTTTCCGCGACGGCTCGACAGCCGGACAGAGGGCATTGGTTCATGCTCGGCCGGCAAAATGAACGCCGCACAGACGCCAGAAGCGGTAACTTCCAGGCGCGATGAAACGTGCTAGGTTTCTGCTGCCGGTGCAGTTTCGGCCGCGGCGCAACCGGTCGCCGACGACGTGCCAGATGCGGAGGTCGACATGCCACACGCCCGACAGCACGCCAATCTGCACGCACAGACACGCACCCGCGAACGCCGCCATCGCCTCGCCCACGAGGCTGCCCGGCTGATGGCGGAAGGCGGAATCCGCGACTACCACCAGGCCAAGCTCAAGGCCGCCGAGCGCCTGGGCATCTTTGACGACGCCTCGCTGCCGCGTAACCGCGAGATCGAAGAGGCACTGCGCGAGTACCAGCGCCTGTTCCAGCGCGAGAACATCCCGGCACTGCGCCAGCGCCGCGAGTCGGCGTTGCGCGCGCTCGAGTTCTTCAAGTCCTTCGAGCCGCGCCTGGTCGGCCCGGTGCTGGACGGCACCGCTGATACGCGCAGCCCGGTGGCTCTGCACCTGTACAGCGACGACCCCGATGCGCCGCCGCGCTTCCTCGACCAGCACGGCATTCCGGCTGAAGCGCGCAGCCGCCGCCTGCGCCTGGACCGCGAGCGCGCCGACGACTTCCCGGTGTATGTCTTCAGCGCCGAGGACATCACGTTCGACCTCACCGTGCTGCCGCTGGACATCCTGCGCCAGGCGCCGCTGTCGAACACCGACGAAAAGCCGATGAAGCGCGCCAGCGCCACGCAGCTGCGGCAGCTGCTGGCCGACGACGAAATCCTCGATTACGAGAACGGCGCGACGCCGCTGTAGGGGCTGGGTTACCGCAGCGCCCTGCGCACGCGGGAATTGCCGGTGAATCCGAACACGTTGAGTTCGATCACCACGAACGCGACCAGCCACAACAACGCGTCCTAGGTATCGAGCCACGCAGCGCGCGGATCCTCGCCGCCAATGCCCATCGCCGCCCAGGTCAGCATGAATCCCACCAGCGCCAGGTAAAGCAGCGAGGCGACGACACGGCGCAGCTTGTGCAGACGCAGTGCATCAGGCGGAAGGCGAACCTCCAGCTCGAGAAGCGCAATCACGCCCAGCCAGACCACTTCGTTGGCGAAGTCCAGCCAGACCCGCTCCAGCGCATAACCGACCACCGCGACCACGACGGCGACGGACGCCAACGCGCGGACACCGTGCAGCATCGGCAGCCACCGGCGTGGCAACGGCCAGCCGCCGGTCTCCCACTCGAACAGCAGCAGCAGGACGAACCACGCCGCGGTATCGATCAGCTCGGTGACGCGGCCATAGAGCGCGTACAGCACGACATCGCCGGCCAGCAACGCATAGACCAGCCATTTGAAAACGACAAAGCCGCGGTGTGGCCGCGGCTTGGTCGTTGCGTCGGCGCGAACGCCGGCCATGTGCGCGAACGAAGACTCAGCGCTTGCCAGCGTCGACGTAGTCGCGCTGCGGCGAACCGATGTAGATCTGGCGCGGACGGCCGATCTTGTTTTCCGGATCGTTCTGTTGCTCCAGCCAATGCGCGACCCAGCCGGCGGTGCGGGCGATGGCGAACATCACCGTGAACATCTCCACCGGGATGCCGAGGGCCTTGTAGATGATGCCCGAGTAGAAATCGACGTTCGGGTAGAGCTTGCGCTGCACGAAGTACTCGTCCTTCAGCGCCGCCTCTTCCAGCTTCATCGCCACTTCCAGCAGCGGATCGTTGACGCCGAGCTCGCCGAGCACCTTGTGGGTCATCTCGCGGATGATCTTGGCGCGCGGGTCGAAGTTCTTGTAGACGCGGTGGCCGAAGCCCATCAGGCGGAAGCCCGACTCCTTGTCCTTGGCCTTGGCCACGGCCGAACCGACGTTCTCCGGACGGCCGATCTCCTCGAGCATCTTCAGCACGGCTTCGTTGGCACCGCCGTGCGCCGGGCCCCACAGCGCGGCGACGCCGGCGGCGACGCATGCATACGGGTTGGCACCGGTGGAACCGACCAGGCGCACGGTCGAGGTCGAGGCGTTCTGCTCGTGGTCGGCGTGCAGGATGAAGAGCAGGTCGAGCGCCTTGGCGGCGACCGGGCTGAGCTCCAGCGGCTCGCTCGGCACTTCCTTCATCATGTGCAGGAAGCGCGTGGTGTACTCGAGGTTGTTCTTCGGATAGCGCATCGGCCAGCCGATCGAATAGCGATGGCAGGCGGCGGCAATCGTCGGCACCTTGGCGATCAGGCGGATCGCGGCCAGGCGGCGCTGCTCCGGATCTTCCAGGTCGAGATCGTTGTGGTAGAAGCTCGCCATCGAGCCGAGCATGCCGACCAGCATCGCCATCGGATGGGCGTCGTGGCGGAAGCCGTACAGGAAGGTGCGGAAGGCCTCGTGCATCATCGTGTGATGCGTGACTTCGTGCTCGAACTTGGCGAACTCGCCCTGGTTCGGCAGTTCACCGTTCATCAGCAGGTAGGCGACCTCGAGGAAGCTCGAATGCTCGGCCAGCTGGTCGATCGGGTAGCCGCGGTACAGCAGCACGCCGGCATCGCCATCGATGTAGGTGATCGCCGACTTGCAGCTGGCGGTGGCGGTGAAGCCGTTGTCATAGGTGAAAGCGCCGGTTTCCTTCGGCAGCTTGCCAATGTCGATGCAGGGCTGGCCAAGGACCGGATGGTGGACCGGCAGAGTCACGGTCTTGTCGCCAGCGGTCAGGGAGACCTGGTCGAACTTGTTGTTGGAATCGGACACGAAACACTCCTCAAGTCTGCATGCCTGCCGCGGGGACAGGCCGGGCGCGAGTGGGGCCAAAAAATGGGCACGGGGTCACGCCGAATTCGGCCGAACCGCGATAGTGAATTATCGCACAACGACCTGGAGCCAAGGCTCGGACTTTGGTCGGCTTGCACCCCGCGATCGCAACGGTGCGTCGCAGCCACGGGGCCCGGGCGCCCAGGGCGACTGTCACGGACGGAATTGCCGGGTCGCCCGCCAGCCAATGGCCAGAAACGGCAACGGCCGCCTTTCGGCAGCCGCTGGGGGAAGTCTCGTGCGCGACACGACGGCCGAGCAGGGCTTGGCGGACCAATCACGCAAGACAGCAACGGCCGCCTTTCGGCAGCCGTTGCGGATATCCTGGTCGTCGCGCTGCACCTGGTCCGTGCTGTGGCACGGGCAGATGCGCTACGGCAGATCCCTCGCTTCGCTCGGGATGACCCTTCGGAAAAGCCATGCCTGAGGCATGGCCCGGAAGATCACTTCTGGGCGTAGCGCTTGCGGAACTTGTCGACGCGACCGCTGGTATCCATGATCTTGTGCTTGCCCGTGTAGAACGGGTGCGAAGCCGAGCTGATGTCGACCTTGATCAGCGGATACTCATTGCCGTCCTCCCACTTGATCGATTCCTTGCTGCCAAGGGTCGAGCGGGTCAGGAACTGGAAGTCGGTGGTCACGTCTTGGAACACGACTTCGCGGTATTCGGGATGGATGCCGGCCTTCATGGCACTCACCAATCTTTAAGCGGGAAAGCGCGGAAGTATAGCGGCCCCGCCCCGCCCGGGCAAGTCCGGATTTTGCCCGGGATGAAGCAGCCGGGGTCACACAGCGGCGAGGGCGTCGCGAATCAACCCCTCCAGGCGGGCCTGGTCGTAGCGCAGCAGGATCCTGGCCCGGTCCGGGCGGCCGCTCTGGCGCTGCCAGTCGACCACGGTCATGCCGCGGGCATGGCCATGGCCCAGCTCGATCGACAGCGGGCGCTGCGCCTCTTCCAGCACCCCGTCCGGGGCGAGGGCAAAGGCCATGGCGTAGGCGTCGGCCGAATGCCAGTAATCGCCGCGACGGTCGGCCGACCATTCGCGCGTCTTCTTCGAGATGCGCTCGTAGAAGCGTGCACGCTCCGAGTCGGCGGCCAGCCATTGCTCGACCCGCTCGTGATGCAGGCCGTGGGCAATGGTGCCTTCCCAGTCGGCCAGGTCGATATGCGCGAACGCTTCGAAAACGATGTGCGCCGCTTCGGGATCGAAGTAGATGTTGAACTCGGCCGCCGGCGTGATGTTGCCGTGGCCGGTGACCGAGCCGCCCATCACCACGAAACGCGCCACGCGCTCGGGCAGTGTCGGATCGAGCTTGAGCGCGAGTGCGATGTTGGTCAGCGGACCCAATGCGACCAGCAGCAGCTTGCCGGCATGCTCGTGCGACAGGCGCAGGATGGCCAGCGCGGCATGTTCGGCCTGCACCTGCTGGCGCGCCGGCTCATAGCCGACATCGCCGAAACCATCCTGGCCGTGCACGTAGCCCGCATCCGGGGCCGGGTGCAGCAGCGGCCCGGCGCAGCCGGCGAACACCGGCACGTCGACGCCGGCGACCTCGCACAGCTTCAGCGCGTTGGCCACGGTATGGCGCAGGCCGACATTGCCGGCGGCGATGGTCAGGCCAACGACGTCGTGGCGTGGATCGTTGAAGGCCAGCAGCAGGGCCAGCGCGTCGTCGACGCCCGGGTCGGTATCGATCAGCAGGGGGATCTTTTCGCTCATGGACCGATTATGGCCGGGAAGATGACAAGCCTGCACGTCAGACCGCATCAAGCGCCGCACGCAGTGCCCTGACACGATCGGCATCGCTTTGCAGCCACTGCGCATCAAGTCCGGCGATGGCCTTGCCGACAAGCTGCATGCGCGAGGAGCGGATCACTTTCGCCGAAGCATGGAATTCGTCCGCGCCGCTGCGGGTGACCAGTCCGGCGAGGTTGTGTTCGCTGATGCCCGCGCCAGCCATCACCCGGATGCGCCGATCGGCTTGCCGAACCAGCGCGGCGATCGTGTCGGCGCCTTCGGGCGCTGTCGATCGCGCGCCCGACGTGAGCACCCGCTCGCATCCCAGACTTATCACCGCCTCCAGCGCCTGCGCCTGGTCACGCGCGACGTCGAAGGCGCGATGGAAAGTGATGCCCAGCGCGCCAGCCGCCGCGATCAGTTCGCGGCAGACCGCCTCGTCCACGGAGCCATCGTCCGCGAGCGCGCCAATCACGACACCGTCGCAACCCAGGCGCACGCATGACTCGATGTCACGCAACATCACATCGCGTTCGAGCGCGTCATAGAGGAAATCGCCAGCGCGCGGCCGGATCAGCACGTACAGCGGGATGCGCAGGCGTTCGCGGGCCAGCGCGATCGTGCCGTACGACGGCGTGCAGCCGCCATCGCCGAGGTTCTCGCACAGCTCGACGCGATCGGCACCGCCTTCCTGCGCCGCCAGCGCCGAGGCCACGGAGTTGGCGGCGATCTCCAGCGGCCGGCGGCTCATTTCTGTTCCGTCGTGTAGACCGAGGCCGATTCGTGCAGCTGGTCGTGCGGCCCCTTGCCGCCATCGTGCAACGCGTAGACGAAGCCCTTGTGCAGAGCGAACGCACCGACCTCGCCGTCGCGGTTGAGTGCGAGGAAGCACACCTGCAACTGCTTGCTGGCCTCCGGCCGTTTGCGCACGACGCGCTCGATCGCTTCGCGGCAGGCATCGGCCGGCGACCTGCCCTGACGCATCAGTTCGACAACGAGGAAGCTGGCGGCATTGCGCACCATCTCCTCGCCGACGCCCGAGGCGGTGGCCGCGCCAACTTCGTTGTCGACATACAGCCCCGCGCCGACGATCGGACTGTCGCCGACCCGGCCGTGCAGCTTCCACGCCATGCCGCTGGTGGTGCATGCACCGGCCAGGCGTCCCTTGGCGTCAAGCGCAAGGATGCCGAGGGTGTCGTGGTTGCTCTTGTCGCCCGGGCGCTGCTGGCGCTCGGCGTTGATCTGCGGCGTGTACTGCGCGGTCTTGAGCCATTCGCGCCAGGCCTCGCGCGCCTGGTCGGTCAGCAGCGGCGTCTTCTCGAAGCCCTGGGCGACGGCGAACTGCTGCGCGCCGGCACCGACCAGCATCACGTGCGGCGTCTTCTCCATCACCGCGCGCGCCACCGACACCGGGTGGGCAATGTCTTCAAGCGCGGCGACCGCACCACAGCGGCCGTCGCCGTCCATGATGCTGGCATCGAGGGTAAGCACGCCGTCGCGATCGGGATTGCCGCAGCGTCCGACAGTCGGATTGCACAGGTCGGCCTCGGCCCAGCGCGCGCCGGCCTCGACCGCATCGAGGGCGCTGCCGCCCTTTCCGAGCACGCGCCATGCGGCCGCGTTGGCGCCGACGCCGAAATCCCAGGTCGAGACGACGCGGGCACGATTCGTGGTCGCAGCGGCGCCTGCACCGGGCAGCGCCAGCGCGCCGGCAGCGAGCAGGGAGGACTGGAGGAACTGGCGACGATTGGTCATGGCACTCCCGTTCTGCAGGAGCGCGCCCGCCCCCGCCGCGTTGTCAGAGAATTTTTTTCAGAAGCCCGAATGACGCTCGTAGTACCAGGCCGCCGCGCCGACCAGGCCGAGCTGGCCATGGTCGACCAGCCACACCGGCACGCGCGCCAGGACTTCGCCCAGCACGCCCTTGTTGCGGAAGCGCGCGGCGAACTGGCTGTCGAGCAGGAACGGACGGATCTGTGCCGGGATGCCACCGGCCAGGTACACCGCATCCGCGCCGAAGGTGACCGCGAGGTCACCGGCGAGGCTGCCGAGCAGCGCGCAGAACAACTCCAGCGTCTCCACCGCGCGCGCATCGCTGCCCGCCTGGGCGGCGGCGGCAATCGCTTCGGGGTTGTCCAGCACCGGCGCGGCGCCGTCGAGTTCGCACAGCGCCTGGTAGGTGTTGACCAGACCGGGACCCGACAGCACCCGCTCGTTGTCGACATGCGGCCAGCGCTTGAGCAGATGACGAACCAGGTCGAGTTCGCGCGCGGTACCGGCGGCCAGGGCCGCGTGCCCCGCCTCGCTGGCGAGCACGCGCAACGGGGCGCGCTGCTGCGAACCGGGCAGGCACAGGGCGGCGCCGAAGCCGGTACCCGGGCCCAGCACCAGCGCCGGGCCGTTGCCGGAGCGCTCCGGGCCGCAGACGCGCGTCATCGTCGCGGCATCGACGTACGACATGGCGCAGGCCACGGCCTCGAAATCGTTGAGCAGGGCCAGGTGGGTGACACCGGCGGCCTCGCGCGTGCTGCGCACCGACACCGGCCACTGCAGGTTGCTGTTGATCAGCGTGTCGCCTTCGAGGCGGCCGGCGATCGCCACCACGGCGTGGGTGCGCTCGGCGGCGAACTCACCGGCGAATTGGTCGAGGATGGCCGCCAGGCTCGGATACTCGGCGCAGGCGTAGCGGCGGTACTGCAGCACGTCGACCTTGCCGTCGGCGCCCACCCGGACCAGGCCCAGGCGCGCATGCGTGCCACCGACGTCGGCGGCAATGAACGGCTGGGCGCCTTGGCGGGCAGCGGACTCTTTTGCGGGATCGGCAATCACGGAATGCGGAGGGACGACCGGGGGTCGGACTGCTCATGATGCCACTGTGGTGTTAAGACCGACCGGCACACAGGCACCTTCTGACCGCCGGAGGGCCCCAATCCGACAGCTACGTGCCAGTTACGCCCCGGCGAACCGCACCGCCCCGCCGACCCAGCGCGCGACGATGCGCTGCGCCAGCTCCGGCGATTCGCGCAGCAGGCGCTCACCGATGTCCTGTACCTGCGGCAGCAGGTCGGCGTCGCGACCGAGGTCGGCGACACGGAACTGGGCCAGGCCGGTCTGGCGCGTGCCGAGCAGCTCGCCGGGGCCACGAAGCTCCAGGTCCTTCTCGGCGATGACGAAGCCGTCATTGGTCTCGCGCATGGTCTCCAGGCGTTGCCGCGCCATCTGCGACAGCGGCGACTGGTACAGCAGCACGCAACTGGAGGCGGCACTGCCGCGGCCGACGCGGCCGCGCAGCTGGTGCAGCTGGGCCAGGCCCAGGCGCTCGGCATTCTCGATGATCATCAGCGAGGCATTGGGTACGTCGACGCCGACCTCGATGACCGTCGTCGCCACCAGCAGGTCGGTCGCGCCTTCCTTGAAGGCGCGCATCGTCGCCTGCTTCTCGGCCGCCTTCATGCGGCCGTGGACCATGCCCACGCGCAGCTCCGGCAGGCGCTTGGACAGGTCCTCGAAGGTCGATTGCGCGGCCTGGGCGATGACCTCGTCGCTGTCGTCGATCAGGGTGCAGACCCAGTACGCCTGGCGGCCCTCGGCGCAGGCGCGGCGGATCCGCTCAACCAGTTCCGGTCGCCGCTCGGCGCTGAGCGCCACGGTCTGCACCGGCGTGCGTCCCGGCGGCAGCTCGTCGATCGCCGACACGTCGAGGTCGGCATAGGCGGCCATCGCCAGCGTGCGCGGAATGGGCGTGGCGGTCATGACCAGCTGGTGCGGGACGATCGCGTCGCCATTGCCGTTGCCACCGACGCCCTTGTCGCGCAGCGCCAGGCGCTGGTGCACGCCGAAGCGGTGCTGCTCGTCGACGATGGCCAGGCCGAGGTCGCGGAACGCCACGCCCTCCTGCATCAGCGCATGCGTGCCCACGACCATCTGCGCCTCGCCTGAGGCGACTTCCTCCAGCACCTTGGCGCGGGCACGGCCGGTGACCTTGCCGGCCAGCCAGGCCACGCGCACGCCCAATGGCTCGAGCCAGCCACGCAGGTTGCCCAGGTGCTGCTCGGCCAGCAGCTCGGTCGGCGCCATCAACGCCGCCTGCTTGCCGGCCTCGACCGCCTGCATCGCCGCCAGCGCCGCGACCACGGTCTTGCCGCTGCCGACGTCACCCTGCACCAGGCGCAGCATCGGATGCGGTTTTGCGAGGTCGGCGCGGATCTCGTCGAACACGCGCTGCTGCGCACCGGTCAGCGCGAACGGCAGCGCCTTGCGCAGGCGCCCGGCCAGCGCAGTCTTGCGCAGCACCGGCGCGGCGTGGGCCTGCTGGGCGATGCGCTGGCGGCGCAGGCTGAGGTGGTGCGCCAGCAGTTCCTCGAGCGCGAGCCGGCGCTGCGCCGGATGGCGGCCGGCAATGAGCGCGGCGACGTCCGCGTCCTGCGGCGGCCGATGCACGGTCAGCAGCGCCTCGCGCAGCGAAGGCAGCTTGAATCCGTCGCGCAGCTCGCGCGGCAGCAGTTCCAGCGACTCCTCGTCGGGCAGGCGATCCAGGGCCAGGCCAATCAGGCGGCGCAGCGACACCGGGCCAATGCCTTCGATCGCCGGATAGACCGGATCGAGGCTGCTGCCCAGTTCGGCGTCGGCTTCCTCGTCGAGCATGCGGTAGCTGGGATGGACGATCTCAAGTCCGTTCTGGCCCGGTCGCGGCGTGCCATAGCAGCGCACGCGCGCGCCCGGCTGGAACTGCGCGACCTGGGCCGCGCGGAAATGGAAGAAGCGCAGCACCAGCGTCGCGCGCGAGTCATCGCCAATGGCCACGCGCAGCGTCGGCCGGTAACGGAAGCCACGCTCAACCGCCTCGACCCGCCCTTCCACCTGCGCCGCCACGCCGGGCTGCAGCAGGAGGATCGGGGTGAGTGCGGTGCGGTCTTCGTACTGCCGGGGCAGCTGCAGCCACAGGTCCTGCAGCGTGGTCAGGCCACGCGCGGCCAGCTTTTCGGCCACGCGCGGGCCAACGCCGCGCAGGCTGCTGATCGGTTGCTGGTGATGGAGAGCGACGGCAATCCCGCCCTTGCGTGTCGGCATCCGCCAAGGATGCCCGGATCGCCGCAAAACCTGAACCCCGGCACGATGTGCCGGGGTCGGTGGAGGCCCTGCCTCCCGGTCAGAACTTCGCGCTGACTTCCAGGCCGTACTGGCGCGGCTGGGTCATGCGCGCGCCAACGGTGCCGAGCACGGTCATGCCGTAGGTGCCCAGCGAGTTGACGTACTGGTTGTCGAACACGTTGTTGCCGTACAGCGCCCAACCCCAGTGGCCGTTGGCCGAGGTCCAGCCCAGGCGCACGTCGGTGAGGTTCTGCGCCTCGCCGATGTCGATCGCGCCGGCACCGGTGCCGCAGCCGAGCAAGCTGGCGGACTCGTCGTTGCTGCGGCATTCGCCGACATAGGAGTGGCGCAGCGACGCGCGCATGTCACCGGCATCGCCCAGGTGCCACACGTAGTTGGCACCGGCGGCGAACGACCACTTCGGCGCGCCGCTGGGTTCGCCCGCCAGGTCGACACCCTGCGGATTGATGTACGACTTGTAGGTCGAATCCAGGTACTCGGCGTTGAAGTCGAAGCCGAGTCCGTCGGTGGCCTGCCAGCGCACGTCGAAGTCGACGCCGTAGGCTTCCTGGTCGGAGGTGTTGACCACGAAGCGCGGAATCGCCGTGGTCATGTCCAGTGTGACGGCCTGGCGGTTGTCGTAGACGTAGTAGAACGCCGAGACGTTGTAGGCCAGGCGCTGGTCCGGGAACGACTGCTTGATGCCGGTCTCGAAGTTCCAGACGTCTTCGTTCTCGAACTCGCTGCCGATCTGCAGTGCGTTGAAACCGCCGGCCTTGTAACCCTTGGCCAGCGAGGCGAAGCCCATCAGGTTCTCGGCGAAGTGGTAGTCGGCGACGAAGCGCGGACTCCAGTCGTCCCACGACTTCTTGGCGCGGTTGAGCACGCCCTTGTTGATCATCGCCGGCGGATCGATGAAGGCGACGTCGAAGATGAACATCTCCTTCGGCAGGCCGATCGCATCGAAGAAACCGATCGCATCGAGCAGGTTGAGCTGGGAGTCCAGCTGCGGCGCGCTGCGGTGGTCGTTGAACCAGGTGAAGTCCTTCTCGTCGCGCGTGTAACGCAGGCCGGCGGTCAGGTTGAGCTTGTCGTTGACGTGCCAGGTGGCGTCGCCGAACGCGGCGTACGCCTTGGTGTCGAGCGTGTTGACGAACTTCTCGTTCCACGGCAGGCCGGTCAGGTCGACCGGAATGCCGAACATGTTGGCGACCTGGGTGATCGGACCGAACAGGCCACCCGGGGCGAGGCCCATGTTGTTGGCGATGGTGTCGATCGAGTCGGTCAGCGCGTTGACCTCGCTGGTCTGGTCGGCCTCTTCCTGGAAGTAGCTGACGCCGGCCGACCAGTCCACGCGGTCGGTGCTGCCGGTGAACTTGAACTCCTGGTAGAAGTTCTCGTTGCTCTCGGTGTTGGTCGAATCGACGTAGAGGTAGCTGAGGTTGGTGCCGTCTTCCTCGACGCGGTTGAGCGAGTCGTACTGGTGCCAGGCCGAAGTCGAGGTCAGGCTGCCCCAGCCGAAGTTGTGGTCGACGATCAACGTCACGCCATCGAACTCGCGCGTCTCGGCGTTGCCCTGCGCATCGGTCGCGGTCGCAATCTTCAGCGGATCGAGGAACTGCGACGGGTCGGCCGGTGCGGTCGGCAGCATCGGCAATGCCGGGATCGGCACCACGCCGGTGGTGGCCTGGCCGAGTTGGTCGAGGCTCTCATGGTCCCAGGTGATCCAGGCACGGGTGCTGTCGCCGAACTTGGTCTGGAACGAAGCACGCGTGGCCCAGTTGTTCTCCGGCGCAAGGTCCTCGCCGGTGACCGAATCCTGGATCCAGCCGTCGCTGTGGTTGAAGATGCCGTTGAAGCGGAACGCAGAGTCCTCGCTCACGGCGATGTTCGCCATGCCCTCGAAGTACTGCTTGTTGTCGTTGCCCAGGCGCAGCTTGGCGCGCGCGCCGTTCTGGTCTTCGGGGCGGGTGGTGATGATCGCGATCGCGCCGGCCGCGGTATTGCGGCCGAACAGCGTGCCCTGCGGGCCCTTGAGCACTTCGATGCGCTGCAGGTCGGTGAACGGCAGCAGCACGCCGCCGCCGCGACCGGCGTAGACGCCGTCGACATACACGCCGACAGCCGGATCTGTACCGATGCCGAAGTCGTCGGTGGCGATGCCGCGCAGCTGGAAGCTCGGCTGGGTCGGCTGCAGGCTGTTGATCTGCAGGCCGGGGACGAAGCTGTCGATGTCACCGAGGTCCTCGGCAGCGACGTCCTCGAGCAGCTGCTCGGTGACGACCTGCAGCGCGATCGGCACGTCCTGCAGTTCCTGCTCGCGGCTCTGCGCGGTAACGGTGATGGTGTCCAGCTGCGTGGCGCTGACCGGCGCCGGTGCGTCGGCGGTCTGCGCCATGGCCAGCGGCATCGCCGCGGTGAATGCCAGACCTGACAGTGCGCGGCCCAGACTGATTGCGAGCCTGCTCTTGCGTGGCGACATCGGAACTCCCCTCCCAATGACTTTCTTGTTGTTTTGGCACCGGCGGCCCATGTTCGACCGGACCGCTCGGCAAGTGGTTACTTCACAACGATTGCATCATCGCGACTGCATCGCGACGTTCTGCTCCGTATCGGCGCAACTGCCCAACCATGCGCCGATCCAGTCACGCATCAGGGCAACGCCTTCCTCGTGCACGGTTCCCCGACCGAGCTCGGGCATCATCGCACCCGGATCGAGGCTGTCCATGCGATAGACGAGGATCGAATCGTCCGGTCGGCCCGGGACGATGTCGAACATGTGGTCGCCCGTGCCCTGCCCGGCCGCAACCGGCGGCTTGCACAGCCCCAGGCGACGCGAATCGGTGGTGCCCGCGTCGAGCCAGAGACCGGACGTGTCGGCCGGACCCTTGGGGTTATGGCAGTGGCCGCAATTGACGTCGAGGTAGGCACGCGCACGGTCGCCGAGCGCGGCGGAGGTGTCGTCGAAGCGCGCATTGCGCGGCACGCCCGACATCGGCAGGCCCTGCAGGCGACCGAGCGACACCATGCGCGCGAGCTGGTTGCTGCCCGGGTGCCAGGGATCGTCGCGATTGAGATGGCGCGCCTTCGGGCCGATCGGATGCAGCTCGCGCGTGGTGTTGTTGGTGGAATGGCAGCCGGCGCACTGGTTCTCGTCCGGCACCATGTAGCTGAAGTCCTGCTTGCCGCTGCCGTCCGGCTTTTGCAGCGTCATCGCAATGGAGTCGCCGGCACGGGCCAGCACCGCCTCGGTCTGCTGCGCGTTCCACACGTAGGCCATCGCCACCCAGCCCTTCTCGCGGCGCACCAGCAGGCGCGTCTCGATCAGGCGGACCTTGGACAGGTCCAGGCCATCGCGGCTTTCCGCCGGCGTCTCGGCCACGCGCAGCACCGAGTCGCCCCCACCATTGATATTTTCTGCACGCGGGTAATAGAAAGTCTTGCTGATGATCGTACCGACCGGGAAGTCGAAGGCTTCGTAATCCTGGTACGTGGCCTTGGTTCCCGGTGGCAGCCACAGCGTGCGCAGCTTATGTGCGTAATCGCTGAACAACGCGCTGTTGAGGGCGTACGGTTCGACGCCCTCGTTCATGCGCAGGTGGCCGTCGGCGACCGACAGCACGTGCCAGTCGCTGAGGTTTTCCGGGTGGCCGGTCGCATGGAACTGCACCGGCTCGTGGCTGCGCTTGCATCCCACCAGCGACATCGCGGCCAGCATCACGGCCGCGCCGATCACGAACAGTTGCTTCATGCCGTCGGAGCCGCCTTCGTCGCAGCGGCACCGCCGTCGGCCGGAATCGTTACCACCGGCAACGGCGGCAGCTTGCAGCGCACCGCGGCGGTGACCAGGCTCGGGTTCTTGTACTTGTTCGGGCCGTCGGCGTTGAGCGTTTCCGCGGCGCCATTGTCGATGCAGACCTGCGCGCCGCCGGGGCGCGCGGTGTTGACGTATCCGTCCCACAGCACGTCAGGCAGGCGGCCGCTGAGGCCGAACATCGCCACGCGCAGCGCCTTCAGGTCGAGACCGTCGGGCTTGTCGCCGCCGCCCTTGAAGCGGTTGCCATGGATGGCGATCTCTTCCGGATACGGATCGAAGGCCTTGGCCACGCCCTTCTCGGTCATGTAGCCGGTGGAGAAGTAGCTGGAGATGATCACGTTCGCCGTCTGGTTGTCGGCGATGTCGTTGTCGAAGATCTCGACCTTGTCGTTGGAGTTGATCACCACGCCCGAGCCGGCCGGCACGCTGGCCACGGCCGCGCCCTTGGCGGCGAAGTTGCCGGTGTTGTTGGCGATCACCTTGTTGCGGTAGACGCGGGTGGTGTGGCCCGGCTGCGGCAGGTTGGGCATGTTGAACACGAGAATGCCGCCGGTGTTGTCGGTGGCGGTGTTCTCGTAGACGTCGGCGCCGATCGTGTTCTCGATCTCGATGCCGGCAACGTTGCGCTCGGCGCGGTTGCGCCGCACCACGACATTCTTCGACTGGCCCACGTAGATGCCGGCGTCGGAGGCGCCGATCGCGACCGAGTCCTCGATCAGCACGTTGGTCGTCTGCACCGGGTAGATGCCGTAGGCGCCATTGCTGGTCTTGGGACCGCCGGTCCATTCCACGCGCACGCCGCGGATGGTGATGTTCTCGCCTTCGTTGATCTTCAGGCCATCGCCCTTGCTGTCCTCGATGGCGAGGTTTTCCAGGGTGAAGTTGCCCGCGTTGACCAGCAGGCCTTCGGCACCGGCCTTCTGGCCCTTGAAGCTGAGGATGGTCTTGTCCATGCCGGCGCCGCGAATGGTCACGCCGTCCACGCGCAGGCTCAGGCTGCGGTCGAAGGAGAAGCGGCCGGCCGGTATCTCGATCACGTCGCCGGCCTTGGCATCGAGCAGGCGGCCGATCAGCACCTTCTGGTAGTTGGCGTCGGCGACCGGGGCCGCGGCCTCCTGCTTCTGGCAGCCAGCCAGGCTGGCCACGCCAACCGCGATCGCGATGCCGAGAGTGATGCGCTTCATAAGGTTTGCGTCCGTCCCCGTTCCAGACAATCCCGGTCGCCCCGGTGGCCTTCCCGGCCCGCATGGCGCAGGGGGAAGAAGTAAAACGCAGTCTGTGACCTTCGGAGGACGCCGGTGGAGGGCAAACCCGGCATACTCAGGGGGGCAAACCGGACAAGCTACGCAAGCGTATGCAACCAATCGACCACGACGACCCGCGCCAGAGCGTGGCCAACATCAAGAGCGGCATCGTTGCCGGCCTCGTCGCCATGGCCGCTGAATCCGGCATCGGCTGCGAGGCCTGGTTCGCCGGCCTGCGCCTGGGCCCGGCCGAGTTCGACGGCGAAACCCCGGTTTATCTGTCCTATCGCCAGACCTGTCAGATCATCCGTCGCGCGGTGCGCAACCTGCCCATCCGCGGGCCGGGCCTGGTCCTGGGCGAGCGCCAGAACATCGGCCATTTCGGCCTGCTGGGCCTGGCCATGCTGACTGCGCCACGCTTCGCCGAAGCGTTGCAGCTCGGCGTCCATTACGCGCCGATCACCGGCGCGATGATGGAACTGGAGCTCGACGTCGACGGCGGCGAAGGCCTTGGCATGGTCGCCAGCATGCGCACTCCGGACCCGGAGCTGGAGCCGTTCCTGTGCGAGGAGTTGTTCGCCAGCTGCCTGATGCTGTGCCGCGGCCTGCTCGGCGCGGACTTCCGGCCGACAGTGCTTGAGCTGGCCTACCCGGCCCCGGACTACGCCGTTGACTATGCGCGCGTGTTCGACTGCGAAGTGCGTTTCGATTGCCCGCGCAATCGCGTGGTCATCGATGCGCGATGGCTGGGGACGGCCATGCCGGCCGGCAACCCCGCCAGTGCCCAGCGCGTGTTGGCGCTATGCGACGAACAGATGCCGGCAGGACAGCCACGCAGCGAGATCGTGGCCGTGGTGGAGCGCCTGCTGTTGCAGCGTTTGGCCGACAACCCGCGCCTGGTCGACATCGCCGCGGCGTTGCATCTGACCGAGCGCACGCTGCGCCGCCAGCTGCAGGCGGCGCAGACCAGCTTCAGCGAATTGCATGACCGGGTGCGCAGCGAATCGGCGCGGGCCATGTTGAGCGATCAGAAGCTGAGCATCGCCAACGTCGGCGCGGCGGTCGGCTTCAAGGACGCGCGCGAATTCCGTCGCGCGTTCAAGCGCTGGACGGGCGTGGCGCCGCGCGAGATGCGCGCGCAGGGCTGAGCCATCCCACCGTCATCCCCGCACTGCGGGAATGACGGTGTTTTCCCGATCAATCCAGAAACATCACCGCATCGACTTCGAAGCCGGCGCCGCGCGGCAGGCCCGACACTTCGATCGTCGAACGCGCCGGATACGGCGCCTTGAAGAACTCGCTCATCACCGCGTTGACCGCGGCGAAGTTGCCAAGGTCGGTCAGGTACAGGCCAAGACGAACGACATCGGACAGCGAACCGCCGGCGGCTTCGCACACGGCCTTGAGGTTCTCGAACGCGCGACGTGCCTGGGTGCTGATGTCGCCTTCGACCAGCAGGCCGGTGCCCGGATCAAGCGGGATCTGCCCGGACAGGTAGACGGTATCGCCGGCGCGCACGGCCTGCGAGTACGGGCCAATGGCGGCCGGGGCCTTGTCGGTGTGGATGATCTGGCGGGACATGGAGTGGCTCTCGGGAAGTCAGAGGCCAATGCTAGCAACAACAGGCCGCTACATCCGCTGCACGCCCAGCACCACGCCCAGCCGCCGCACGCGTCGCATGACGTCGGCCAGGTGGCGACGACCGCTGACTTCGATGGCAAAGCGCATCACCGCCACGTTCGCATCGCGGTCGAGGTATTCGACGCGGTCGATGTTCGATTCGGCTTCGGCGATGGCCGCCGCGACCTGCGCCAGCGAGCCGGGCCGGTTGTCGACCTCGATGCGCAGCGCCGCGGCAAAATCGCCGCTGACCTGGCGGTCCCAGCCGATCGGCACCCAGCGATCGGGCGACTTGCGGTAGTCGGCCACGTTCGGGCAGTCGAGCCGGTGCACCACGATGCCCTTGCCGGCGGTGTGGTACCCCATGATCTCGTCGCCGGGAATCGGCAGGCAGCAGTTGGCGAAGCTGATCACGCCACGCTCGGCGCCGGTGATCAGGATCTTGTCCTGCGACAGCGGCTGCAACGGCAGGTCCTTCGATCGCAGCGCCTTGCCCGGCGTCTCGCGCGCCAGCGCCTGCGCAACCTGCTGCGGCATGCGGTTGCCCAGGGCGATGTCGGCCAGCAGCGCTTCCAGGCGCGGGTAGCGGAACTCGCCCAGGTAGGCTTCCATGCGCACGGCCGGAACGCGGTCGAGCGAGATGCCCAGTGCCTCCAGCGCGCGGTCGAGCATGCGATGGCCCAGCTGTACCGCGTCCTCGTGCTCCAGCTGTTTGAGCTGCTGGCGGATCGAAGTGCGCGCCTTGCCCGAGACGACGAACTCGAGCCACTGCGGCTTCGGCGAGGACGACTTGGCGGTGATGATCTCCACGCGCTGGCCGCTGGCCAGGCGCGTGCGCAGCGGCACCAGCTTGCCGTCCACGCGCGCGGCCACGGCGCGGTTGCCGACATCGGTGTGCACCGCGTAGGCGAAGTCGAGCGCGGTCGAGTTGCGCGGCAGCGACATGATGTCGCCCTTGGGCGTGAACAGGTAAACCTCGTCCGGGAACAGGTCGACCTTGACGTTCTCGAGGAACTCCAGCGACGAACCGGTCGAGCGCTGCGACTCGACCAGGTTGGCGATCCAGCTGTGGGCGCGGCTCTGCGCGCTGCTGGGGCCGTCGCCGCCGTGCTTGTAGGACCAGTGCGCGGCGATGCCTCGCTCGGCGATCAGGTCCATCTCCTCGGTGCGGATCTGCACTTCGATCGGTGAGCCATACGGGCCGAACAGTACCGTGTGCAGCGACTGATAGCCGTTGGCCTTCGGAATCGCGATGAAGTCGCGGAAGCGCGAGTCCAGTGGCTTGTACGCCGCATGAACCACGCCCAGCGCGTGATAGCAGTCCGGCACCGTGCGCACGACGACGCGGAAGCCGAACACGTCCATCACCTGGGCGAAGGTTTTGTGCTCCGAGCGCATCTTGGTGTAGATGCTCCACGGCGATTTGACGCGACTGACCAGTCGGTGCGGGACGCGCTCCTTGGCCAGTCGCTGCGCCAGCTGCGCCTCGATCTGCACCAGCGATTCGCGGCGCACGACCGGCTGCGTACGCAGGCGTTTTTCGATGACCGCGTGCCGCCACGGATGCAGCGCACGGAAGCCCAGGTCCTGCAGCTCGGCCTTGATCAGGTTCATGCCCAGGCGCTGGGCGATCGGCGCGTAGATCTCCAGCGTCTCGCGGGCGATGCGGTGACGCGCCTCCATGCTCTGCGCGCCAAGCGTGCGCATGTTGTGCAGGCGGTCGGCGAGCTTGATCAGGATCACGCGCAGGTCGCGCGACATCGCCAGCAGCATCTTGCGGAAGCTTTCCGCGGTCGCCTCCTGGCGGTCGCGGAACTGCAGCTTGTCGAGCTTGGTGACGCCGTCGACCAGTTCGGCCACGGTTTCGCCGAACTCGCTGGCCAGGCCGTCGCGGGTCAGCGGTGTGTCTTCGATGGTGTCGTGCAGGATCGCCGCGATCAGGGTTTCGACGTCCAGACCCTGGTCGGCCAGGACCTTGGCCACCGCCACCGGATGGGTGATGTACGGCTCGCCGGATTTGCGGGTCTGCCCGGCGTGCGCGGCGGCGCCGATCGCCCAGGCCCGGCGCAGGCTGTGGCGCTGCGGCTCGGGCAGGTACTCGGCTGCGTTTTCCAGTTCGCGCACATAGTCCGGCACATCCGCGTCATCGAGGACGATGGCGGGATGCGTGCTGATCGCGGACTCTGCGGGGCTCATGGAGAGAATCTACGCGTGCGGCGGCGCGGTGTGCAATCAGCGGCCCCTCAGGCGTTTCATTGTTTCCGGACAGGTTCCCCGGATATGGCGGCGAATGTCCGCGATCCAAAGTGCCATGCGTCCGGAAACGGGTCGGGGAGCACATATGCAAACGGCCCCGCCAAGGCGGGGCCGTGCATTTCGCGGTACTGGTGAAACTGGCCCGCAAACGTGTCTCAGGGGTGGATCAGTCGTCGCCCTTGGACAGGTCGTCGTCGGCAACCACTTCAGCGGCGGCCCATTCCAGCGCCTCGCGCTCCTTGCGCTCGCGCTCGGCCTTCTCGACGGCATCGATGTAATCGGTGTCGATGCGGCGCGCGGCGATTTCGCGCAGGGCCAGCACGGTCGGCTTGTCGTTGGCTTCGCTGTTGTCCAGCTGCGGATCAACGCCATTGGCCAGCTGGCGGGCGCGCTTGGCGGCCATCATGACGAGTTCGAAGCGGTTATCGACCACTTCCAGGCAATCTTCAACGGTGATGCGGGCCATGGGACTCCTGGCGGCCGGCGGGCCGTCCATACAGGCTTGTAAGGGACCGCAGAGTGTAGTCGCGCCGCGGGGGCGAAGCAAGCGGATCGTTGAAAATCAAACAGTTAGCTGATACTCGAGTCGCCAGGAGCCCGCCTTTTGCCCTCCCCCGGCGCCCTGGGCGCCCGGGAGGGGCGGACTCACTCGTCCGCCAGCAGCGCCGTGATCAGGCGCGAGTGGCGCGCCACCTGCTGGTCGCGGCGGACCCGGCTGGCGATGAAGATCGCGCACATCTCGTCGACCGCGGTGTCGAAGTGCTCGTTGACGATGACGAAGTCGAACTCGCCGTAGTGCGACATCTCTTCGCGCGCCGCCGCCAGGCGCTGCGCGATCACTTCCTCGCTGTCCTGGCCGCGGCTGCGCATGCGCTCGTCCAGCGCCTTGCGCGACGGCGGCAGGATGAACACGCTGACCGCATCGGGCACCTTGGAGCGGACCTGGCGCGCACCCTGCCAGTCGATCTCCAGCAGCACGTCCTTGCCGGCTGCCAGCTGCGGTTCGACCGACTGCCGGGCCGAGCCCTTCCAGTCGCCATGCACCAGCGCCGACTCGAAGAAGTCGCCGGCCGCGACCATGCCTTCGAACGCTTCCTTGCTGACGAAGTGGTAGTGCTCGGCATGGCGCTCGCCCGGTCGCGGCTGGCGCGAGGTGAACGAGATCGACAGGCAGATGTTCGGGTCGCGCGCCAGCACCGCATTGACGATGCTGGACTTTCCGGCACCCGACGGTGCCGCGACGATGAAGAGGGTTCCGCGCATCAGTGGGCTCGTGTCATTCGATGTTCTGGATCTGCTCGCGGACCTGGTCGATCAGCACCTTGAGCTCCACGGCCGCGGCCGAACTGCGCGCGTCGACCGACTTGGAACCCAGGGTGTTGGCCTCGCGATTGAACTCCTGCAGCAGGAAATCCAGGCGCCGGCCGACCGCTTCCTTGAGCTTGAGCACGCGGCGCGCTTCGCTGACATGCGAATCGAGCCGGTCGAGCTCCTCATCGACATCGAGCTTCTGCAGCCACATCACCAGCTCCTGTTCGAGGCGGCCGGAGTCGAGCGGCTGGGCAAGATCGGCCATGCGCGCTTCGAGCTTGTTGCGCTGGCCGGTGCGGATGATCGGCATCAGCGTGCGCACTTCCGCCGCGATCGCGGCGATGCCGTCGACGCGTTCGATGATCACTGCCGAGAGCTTGGAACCCTCGCGCTCGCGTGCACGGATGAACTCGTCGAGCACCTGCTCGAGCAGTTCCAGCGCCTGCGCCTGCAGCGCCGCCGGGTCGGCGGACTGCGTCTGCAGCACGCCGGGGAACTGCAGCAGCTGCGTCAGATCGGTCTGCAGGCGCGGGAAACGAGCCTCCAGGTCCAGCGCCAGCTCGCTCAGTTCGCGCAGCCGGCCGGGATTGAGCTGCAACGCGCCGTCGCCATCGGCGGTGCGCAGGCGCAGCGCCAGGTCGATCTTGCCGCGGGCGACGCGGGAAGCGACGCGCTCGCGCAGCGCCGGCTCCAGCGCGCGCAGTTCGTCGGGCAGGCGCACGCCCAGCTCGAGGAAGCGGTGGTTGACCGAGCGCAGCTCGCAGCCGAGCGTGCCCCACGGGGTGACGCGTTCGCCGCTGGCGAAGGCGGTCATGCTGCGGATCATCATCGAATCCAAGGGCTGACAGGGTGCGAATGGTAAACTCGCGCGCCCCAAACACGGTAATCACCCTTCTCATGGCCACGACCGGCACGCCGCAAGCCCCTTCCGCCGGCCAGACCGCGCCGACCGTGGTCCGCCCCAGCGGGCGGGCGCCCGCGCAAATGCGCGAAGTCCGCATCCAGCGCGGCTACACCCGCCATGCCGAAGGTTCGGTCCTGGTCAGCTTCGGCGAGACCCGGGTGCTGTGCACGGCCAGCGTCGACAACAAGGTGCCGGCCTTCCTGCGCGGCAAGGGCGAAGGCTGGGTCACCGCCGAGTACGGCATGCTGCCCCGCGCCACCCATACCCGCAGCGACCGCGAGGCCGCGCGTGGCAAGCAGGGCGGCCGCACCCTCGAGATCCAGCGCCTGATCGGCCGCTCGCTTCGCGCCTGCGTCGACCGCAAGCTGCTCGGCGAACGCACCATCACCCTCGACTGCGACGTGCTGCAGGCCGACGGTGGCACCCGCACCGCCGCGATCACCGGCGCCTACGTCGCCCTGGTCGATGCCGTGCGCTGGTTGCAGTCGCGCCGCGAGATCAGCCGCGATCCGGTGTTCGGCGCGGTCGCGGCGGTGTCGGTCGGCATCTATCGCGGTGTTCCGGTACTCGACCTGGACTACGCCGAAGACAGCGACTGCGACACCGACATGAACGTGGTCATGAACGATGGCGGCGGCTTCATCGAGCTGCAGGGCACCGCCGAAGGCCACGCCTTCCGTCGCGAGGAACTCGATGCGCTGACGGCACTGGCCGAGGCCGGCATCGCGGAACTGGTGGCGAAGCAGCGCGAGGCGCTGGCGGGCTGAGGGGGCGCGTTCAATCCATGAACCGGACCATCGCCAACGTCACCCTGGTCGTACGCGACTACGACGAAGCCATCGCCTTCTACACCAGCGCGCTCGGCTTCGACCTGCTCGATGACATCGACCTGGGCGACGGCAAGCGCTGGGTGCGCGTGGCCCCGCACGGCGCGCAGACCGCACTTTTGCTGGCGCAGGCCAGCGATGACAATCAGCGCGCGCACGTCGGCAACCAGACTGGCGGCCGTGTCGGCTTCTTCCTGCACACCGACGACTTCCTTCGCGATCACGCCGCGATGCTCGCCCGTGGCGTGACGTTCCTCGAGGCACCGCGCTTCGAGCCCTACGGCACCGTCGCCGTGTTCGAGGATCTGTACGGCAACCGCTGGGACCTGCTGGAACTGAAAGCATGACCCTGCCGATGAAATGGGTGATCGCCAGCAGCAACGCCGGCAAGCTTCGCGAGTTCCGCGAGCTGCTCGGCGGCAGCGGCATCGAGTTCGTGACCCAGGGTGAACTGGGCGTCGGCGATGCCGATGAAACCGGCCTGACCTTCGTCGAGAACGCGCTGCTCAAGGCGCGCAAGGCATCGCGCGAAACCGGCATGCCGGCGCTGGGCGACGACTCGGGCCTGTGCGTGGATGCCCTGGGCGGCGCGCCCGGTCTGTATTCGGCGCGTTACGCCGGCGTGCATGGCAATGCCGACGCCAACATCGACAAGCTGCTCGAAGCGCTCCGCGACGTTCCCGACGAGCGGCGCGGCGCCCACTTCTACGCCGTGATCGTGTTGCTGCGCCACGCCGAGGATCCGCAGCCCTTCATCGCCGAAGGCACGTGGTCGGGGCGCATCCTGCACGCGCGCCGCGGCGATGGCGGCTTCGGCTACGACCCGGTGTTCCTTGATCCCGAGCAGGGCCACAGCGCGGCCGAGCTGGACAAGGAACTGAAGAACCGCATCAGTCACCGCGGCCGTGCCCTGGCCGCGCTGCGACAACTCTTGGTCGGCGCCACGCGCTGAAATGCCATGTTCGTGACGGTCTGGGAATACGACGTCCGTGCCGGTGCAGAAGCGGCATTCGAGGCGCTGTACGGCGAACAAGGACCGTGGGTGATCCTGTTCCGCGACCACGCCGGCTACCTCGGTACCCAGTTGCTGCATGGCGAGCGCCAGGGCCACTACCTCACCCTCGACCGCTGGCGCAGCGCGCAGGACTACACTGCAATGCAGCTGGCACGCGACCCGCGCTACATCGCGCTCGATGCGCAGGGCGATGCGCTGACCGCAAGCGAGCGCCACCTGGGCACGTTCACGGCGCCCGACGCCGGCTGACCCTCCCTCTTTACTGAAGAACCGTCTTGTCGCTGACCACGCCGCCGCTGTCGCTGTATGTCCACCTGCCCTGGTGCGTGCGCAAGTGTCCGTATTGCGACTTCAATTCGCATGAGGGCCGTGGCGCGCTGCCGTTCGACACGTATATCGACGCGCTGCTGGCCGACCTCGATTACGACCTGCCGCTGGCCTGGGGCCGCAACGTTCACTCGGTGTTCTTCGGCGGCGGCACGCCGAGCCTGTTCCCGCCCGAGTACATCGACCGTTTCCTGCAGCAGGCCAGCAGCCGCCTGCGTTTCGTCCCGGGGTGCGAGATCACCCTGGAGACCAACCCCGGCACCGCCGAGCACGGCCGCTTCGAGCTGTATCGCCAGGCCGGCGTCAATCGCCTGAGCTTTGGCATCCAGAGCTTCGACGACGGTTGCCTCAAGCGGCTGGGCCGGATCCACGACAGCGGCGAAGCCGAGGCGGCGGTGAAGCTGGCCCAGGATGCCGGCTTCGACAACTTCAACCTCGACCTGATGTACGCACTGCCGCAGCAGACGCTGGCGATGGCCGAGCACGACCTGGAACTCGCCTTCGCCCTGCAGCCCACCCACGTCAGCCACTACCAGCTGACCCTGGAGCCGAACACCGTGTTCGCCGCGCGGCCGCCGCAGGGCATCCCCGACGACGACGCCAGCTGGGACATGCAGGAGCATTGCCAGGGCCTGCTCGCCGCCGCCGGCTACGCCCAGTACGAAGTCAGCGCCTACGCGCAGCCGGGCCGGCAGTGCCTGCACAACCTCAACTACTGGCAGTACGGCGACTACCTGGGCATCGGCGCCGGCGCGCACGGCAAGTTGACCCTTGGCGCCGAGCAGACCGTGCTGCGGCGCTGGAAGACCAAGCACCCGACGCAGTACCTGGTCCAGGCTGGGCATGCCGGCGCGATCGGCGGCGACGACCGCGTCGAACCGGCACGACGTCCCTTCGAGTACATGCTCAACGCGCTGCGCCTGGTCGAAGGCTTCAGCCTGGCCGCATTCGAAGCCCGCACCGGCCTGGCGCGCAGCGCGATCGCCGCGCAACTCGATGCTGCAACCGCACAGGGTTGGCTCGAAGTCGATGGCGACCGGGTCCGTCCGACCGAGCTCGGACGGCGCTTCACCAACGACGTGGTCGAGCTGTTCCTCGTCGATGACGGGTCCGACGACGCCAATGTTGACCCGGCTGGTCCGAACCTGGCGCAACGCGTCATGGTCGACCACGCCAAGTAGCTTGAGGCCGCGTACGCAGGCTCAAGCTGGCCGCTGGCGGCCGCCCACGCCGTTACAACAGTTGGTCGCTCCCTGAGGGACCGCTGGGGCGAGAGGCTGGCGGGGCGCGGGGGGACAATGCATGATCGTCCCGATCACAGGGTGCCCCTAAATGTCCGCAACGTTCGAACCCCTTGGTAGTTCGATCCCTCGGCCTACGCTGGCGTCAGCCGCGTTGCCAAAGCGGGTTCGCCGGGTACTGGAGCATTTGTATGCCCTGGTCTCGGATGAAATGGCGCGCCAGCTCGAACACATGCTCGGCGAGTTCGAGCAGCAGTTGTTCAAGCATGCCGACCAGGCGCGCACGTCGGCGCAGCAGGCTTCCCACCTTGAAACGCTGCGCACCGCGCGGCTCAACCGCTCCGACCTGGTTCCGCACTTCCTGGCACTGCTGGAAGGCGAACTGACCACGGTCCGCGATCCGACCCCGACAACCGAAGCACCCGCGGCCCTGCCCACCTTCCGCGACCTGCGCCTGGTCGACGACGGCGAAGCCGACGAAGCCAACCTGCTGCGCAGCATCGCCATCCGCCACGAAGCGCGCGCGGGCCTGCCGCTGCTGCTGCTGGGCCAGCGCTTTGGCGTGCTCGGCGGCGCCCCGGCCTTCGACGCCGATCGCCTGCCAGTGGGTCCCTACCACCTGTGCCGGATCCTGGCTGAGGCCACGCAGTCGTTGCAGATCACGCCCGAGGCCCGACTGCACCTGTACAAGGTGTTCGACCAGCACGTCATGTCGGGCTATGCGCAACTGGTCGAAACGATGAACGCCCTGCTCGCACGCGAGAACGTGCTGCCGAGCCTGTCGTTCGTGCCGGTACGCGGCCGCGGCAAGGCGCAACGCCAGGGGCATGCACAGGGACAAGGACAAGGACAAGGACAAGGGCAGGACGAAGGGCAAAGCCGGGGGCAACGCGAGGATTCGATGGTGCCGCGCCGCGGCGCCGACGCCAGCAGTCCCCTGTTCGATCCGAACCGTCCACACACCGCCTGGCCCGGGCAGCCGGTCCCGCGCCATGGCGACGACCACGACTCCTACGTTTCGCTGCAGAACCTGCTCAACGGTCGCCGCGAACTGATGGACAAGCTGCGCACCGGTGGCGACACCGGCCCGCAGCGACCGACGCTCTCGCCACACGACGTCTCCAACGCACTGGCCGGGCTGCAGTCGATGCCGGCGCACCTGACGCCGCCTCGTAACCTCAACGACGTCCGCCAGACCCTGCTTGCGCAGGCGCGGCAACAGCGTGGCGAAGCGGCCGCGCTGACGCGCGAGGACGCCGACACGTTTGAACTGCTCGACCAGTTCTACAACGAGATCGGGCGCGAGCTTCGCAACGACGCCGCGGTCTCCTCGCTGCTCAACCGCCTGCAGGTGCCGCTGCTGCGCCTGGCGCTGCAGGACCAGGCGTTCTTCGTGCGCCAGGAGCATCCGGCGCGCCAGCTGCTCAACGCCGTCGCCGAGGCCGGCGCGCATTGGCTGCCGAAGGAAGAGGCCGACCCCGCGCTCAACGAACAGCTACGCCGCGCGGTCGACCACGTCGTCGAGCATTACGACGGCGACGACGGCGTGTTCGAGTCGGCCAACCAGCAACTGCAGGAACACCTGCGCCTGATGGCCCGCAAGGCCGAAGTGGCCGAGCGTCGCCACGTCGAAGCCGCGCGCGGCAAGGAAAAGCTGGTGCTGGCCAAGCACCAGGCGACCGAAGCCATCAGCCAGGCGCTGAACGACCAGAAGCTGCCGAAGTTCGTCCACACCCTGCTCACCCAGGCCTGGACCGACGTACTGACGCTGACCCTGCTGCGCCACGGCGAGGAATCGGAGGAGTGGCAGCGCCAGCTCGAGGCCACGCGCCAGATCATCGCCGCAAACACCGTCGAGAACCGGGCACCGGCGCCGGAGCCGCTGGGCGAGGACATCGAGCAGGCACTGACCCAGGTCGGTTACCACGTCGACGATGCCGGCGCGATCTCGCGCCAGCTCACCACCGGCCATGCCGCCAACGACGATGCCGCCACCCGCACCGAACTGGCGCTCAAGCTCAAGTCGCGCACGCGACTGGGCGAGGACGAAGGCGCACGCCCGCAGGAAGTGCAGCCGCGCAACCCGCACGAGCAGGAATGCTGGCAGCACCTGCGCACGCTGCCGTTCGGCACCTGGTTCGAGTTCGACCTCGACGCACCGGGCGAAGTGATTCGTCGCAGGTTGTCCTGGTTCAGCCCGCTGACCGACAACGCACTGTTCGTCAACCAGCGTGGCCAGCGCGTCGGCGAGCAGTCGCTCGACAGCCTGGCGCGGCAGATGGCCAACGGACGCGCGCGCATCGTCACCGTCGAGAAGAGCCGTCTGGTCGATCGCGCCTGGAATGCGGTCGTCAGCGCGCTGAGTAATTTCGTCTCCGGCCCGACCGCGCCGCAGCAGGCGCAAGCATGATGGACCACGACCGCATCGCAGCCAGGCACGCCTGCAAGGGCAAGGACCGCGCATGAACGAAGAATTCCGCCGCGCCCGCCGCCGCTCCATCCAGGAGCCGGTGCAGGTCGTCGACACCATGACCGACACCGTGATCGGGCAGCTAAGCAACCTGTCCGAAAGCGGCATGCTGCTGATCGCCTCCGCGCCGCTGGTCGACGATGCCCTGTACCAGTTGCGCTTCAACCTGCGCGGCACGCCGCACCAGGCATCGCCGATCGAAGTCGGCGCGCACCTGTTGTGGCAGGACAAGTCCAGCACGCCCGGCCAGACCTGGTCCGGCTTCCGCTTCATCACCATGCTTGAAAGCGAGCTGCAGCAGCTGCGCAACTGGCTGGACTCGGGCAACGGCCACCCGGCCTGACATCCTGCGCATTCATGTAGTGCTCGCAGGACGCGGCGACAAGGGTAACGGGCAAGCACGGTAACGACGCCTGCCGGACCAATGCGGCAAAATGGTCCGGTCTCCGCCCTTTCGCCGCCTTCGCATGACCACGCTCGCCACGTTGTACCCGCAGCACCTCGCCGAACTGCACCGCCGCACCGAACAGGCCCTGGCCCGCGCCGGCTTCGACCACCTGGTCATCCCCAGCGGCACCTCGCATTACCAGGTGTTCGACGACCGCGACTACCCGTATGCGGTCAATCCGCAGTTCAAGGCCTGGCTGCCGCTGACCCGCGCACCGGGCAGCTGGCTGGTGGCCACGCCGGGGCAGAAGCCCAAGCTGGTGTTCCTGCAGCCGTTCGACTATTGGCACGTGGTGCCGGCGGCACCGAGCGGCTACTGGGCCGAGCACTTCGACATCGTCGTGATCCGCAAGCCCGAAGAGGCGCTGCAGCACCTGCCGGCCAACGCCGCGCGCTGCGCAATCCTCGGCGAGCCGCAGAGCGCGCTCGGTGCCTTCGTGCCCAACAACCCCGCACCGGTGGTGAACTATCTCGAGTACCACCGCGCCTACAAGACGCCGTACGAGATCGCGATGATGCGCGAGGCGACGCGTCGCGGTGTTCGCGCCCACCGCGCCGCCGAGCGCGCCTTCCGCGCCGGTGCCAGCGAGTTCGGCATCCACCTGGTGTATTGCCAGGCCGCTGGCCAGGACGCCAACGACCTGCCCTACAACAACATCATCGCCCTCAACGAGCATGGCGCGGTGCTGCACTACACCGACCGCGATCTGACCCCGCCCAGCGCACTGCGCAGCTTCCTGATCGATGCCGGCGCGGCGCACCACGGCTATGCCTGCGACATCACCCGCAGCTATGCGCTCGATGCCGGCAGCGAGTTCCAGGCGATGATCGACGCCGTCGACGCCGCGCAACTGAAGATGTGCGACCAGGTTCGCGCCGGCAGCGACTACAAGCAGATTCACGTCGATGCGCACCTGGCGCTGGCGGGGATCCTCAAGGACTTCGGGGTCATCAAGGTGTCGCCGGAAGCGGCGCTGGCCACCGGCGTCAGCAGCGCGTTCTTCCCGCACGGCATCGGCCACGGCATCGGCCTGCAGGTGCACGACGTCGCCGGCTTCGCCGCCTCCGACAACGGCGGCACGATCGCCAAGCCCGACGGCCACCCCTACCTGCGCCTGACCCGCGTGCTGGAGCCGGGCATGGTGGTCACCATCGAGCCGGGCATCTACTTCATCGACATGCTGCTCGACGAAGTGAAGGCCAACGGCCACGCCGACAGCATCGACTGGGCCCGCGTGGAGGCCTTCAAGCCCTACGGCGGCATCCGCATCGAGGATGACGTGGCCTGCACCGACGGCGCGCCGGCCAATCTCACCCGCGAGGGCTTCGACGCGGCCGCCTGACCACGTCCAGCCGCCCTCCCTGCCGGGAGGGCGGCTGCGATTACCTGCAATTGACCCGCACGACGTTAGCTTCATCACGGGCCTGCGTCGGGAAGCACCATGCTGCGATCGTCATTGCCGGGAATCTTGCTGGCGTTCGCCGGGGCGCTGGCCCATGCGCAGGACGTCGTGCCGGAGACTACCGCCGCACCTGCCGCTCCCGCGCCGGAGGCCCCCCTCACTGTCCATGTCTCCGCCTCCGCCGTGGACCCCGTCGGCAGGCAGTTCGTCGAGGCCATCGCCGAGCAACTGCGCCAGTCCACGGATCTGGTGCCGGTCGATGTCGCCAACGGTGCGCGCGTCCGCCTGAAGATCGCCACGCTCGATCCCGACGACAACATCGGTCGCCGCACGGTCTACTCGGTGGTGGTGACGGTGCGTCCGGTCGACCGCGAACTCGATGTCTACTGGAACAACTACGTCGGCCTGTGCGGTCAGGCGCGCGTGCAGGCATGCGCGCGCAGCATCGTCGACGAGGCAGGCGCGCCGGCCGCCTCGTTGCGCACGATCATCGAAACCACGCTTGGCCCGGCTCCGTGAGCGTTCACGGCGACGCCTGCGGCAAGCCTGCTTCACATTCGCGCAGACGGTGGTCGAGGTAACGCCGGTACAACGTCGTGTGCAGGTTGTGCAGTCCCAGTTCAATGCGAAACGGCGTGCGCGGATTGCGATCGAGCAGCCGCGCGACATGGAAGCCGACCGGCTTCACGCCCTGCTTGTGCACATAGACCTCGAAGCCGCGGTAGAACGGATCGTCAAGCAGTCGATCGATCCGTTCCAGCGTGGCCTGCGTCGCCGCCGACTGGTCCGCACGCAACGTGGCGTCACGCTCGAACAGAAGCCGTTCGAAGAAGCGTCGCGGCTTTCGCGCCTGGACCGACCGCGCCAGCGACCACACTTCGCGGTTGCGCTCGTTGTAGAACTCCAGGCCACCTTGCTCGCGCAGCGCTGCGGCCGCTTCGGCACTGACGTCATAGACGACGAAGTTCTCAGCCTGGTTATTGAGATCGTCCAGCTTGCTGCGATCGAACACGTGGAAGATGAAGCCCGGAAGCCCCATGAACGCCTGGCGTCCCTGTTGCGAGGCCTGCGCGGCGCGCCCGTCGCGGGTGAACCCGCCCGCGGAGGATCCGAGCAGGATGCTTCGCGTTTCATTGAGACGATTGAACGTGCCGATGACGATCTCGTCGGCAGCGAACTCGGCATCGAAACCATCCATGCCATAGAGCTCGGCTTGTGCGGCGTACTGTGCAACCTGTCGCCCCAGGCCGCATTCGCCGCGCACCTGACCCGTGTAGAAGGCTTCGATCGCGCGCGAATTCGCGCCGCTGGGCTGGTAGCCACGCCCGAACGTGGCGATCGGCTTCCAGCCGTCGTGCGCTGCGCCAGTCGGCCCGAATCCGATCCATCCCATCTGCACGGACGAGAAGCGAAAGCCCGGGTTTGCCACCAGTCGATCGACCGCGCGCCGCGTCGCATTGCCAAGCGCGAAGGCATAGGCGCAGTGGGTCGCAGGGTGCGCCAGCAACTCCTCTTCGAGACGGCTTCCCGCGGCGGCGTCGAGGTGGCGTGGAACCCGCACCACCAGGTCCCCGGCCGCGATGGCCTCGGCCAGGCTGGCGCGATCGCAGGGCGCGCCAGCGTGGATGTCGATCGCGGCGACATCCGCCGCAACGAAACGCCATCCAAGTTCCTGCAACAGTCGTTGCCGGCAGTCGGACTCACCGCCAGACCCGGCGAAAAGTGGCCCCACGCACAACGCTACAAGCAGTCCGGCAACCGTGGATGCCGGACGCAGACGCCTCTTCGTTTTCAGCTGCGCCAGTAGCACCTCGCCAGCGTACGGCCCGGCAGTGAAGGGACCATCATTGCCGCGACATGGCGCGCCTTTCCTCCATCACCTCGAACCCGCCAGCGCCAGCGCGTCCGCGCCTGCCGCGAAATGCAGCGAGCCGCTCGCGTCGTTGGCAGCACGCCACACGACTTCGGCCACATCGGTCGGCAGCGTTACTTCCGAAGGCTGCATGAACGAGGCGAGCGTGCGCTGTGCAAAGGCGGCATACGTTTCAGGGATGAGCCCGTCCATGCGCGAGCCGCTGTTGGCCGAGAACTGCGTGCCCGGCCCGTAACCCGGCTCGACGAGTTTTGCACGCACGTTGAGTTCGGCCAACTCCAGGGCAAGCGATCCGGTGAAGCCCTCGACCGCGGTCTTGCTCGCGGTGTAGGCGGCCACCAGCGGCATCGGCGCCAGCGTCGCGCTCGAGGTCACGTTCACCACCGCACCCGAGCGGCGTTCGCGCATCTGCGGCAGCACCGCCTGCGTCACCGCCATCACGCCGAAGACGTTGGTCTCGAAGACCTCGCGCACGGTCGTCATTGGCGTGGCTTCGAAGGCCCCGAACAGGCCGATGCCGGCGTTGTTGACCAGCACATCGATCGGTCCGCACGCGGCGATCGCGGCGGCGATGCTGTCGGGCCGGGTGACGTCGAGTCGCAGCACGCGCAGGCGGTCGGATTGCGGCAGCACGTCCTCGCGGGGCGTGCGCATGCTGGCGATGACGTTCCAGCCCCGGGCGTGGAAGTGGCGGGCGGTTTCCAGGCCGTAGCCCGAGGAGCAGCCGGTGATGAGTACGGTTTTCATGGGGAATTTTCCGTCGAGGGGGATTTGACGGTGGATACGATGGCGGAAGGCACCAGGACTCTCTACCATCTGAAGTCCGCATTTCATTTGCGAGCGTCCAGACATGCAGGACCCTCTCTCCGAAGTGATCGCGCTGTTGCAGCCGCGCGCCGTGTTCTCCAAGGGCATCAGCGGGGCCGGGCACTGGGCGGTGCGCTACAGCGACTATGGCCAGCCCAGCTTCTGCGCCGTGCTCGACGGCCGTTGCCGGCTCGCGGTCGATGGCCATCCCGACCTGGTGCTCCAGACCGGAGATTTCGTGCTGTTGCCTGCAACGCCCGGCTTCACGATGTCGAGCCTGTCGGTGTCGAACGAGGACACAACGCAACCCGCGCACATCGACCCGAGGCTGACGCCTGCGCCGACTGGCGAGATCCGCCACGGCAGGCGCGGCGGCAAGCCCGACGTGCGGCTACTGGGCGGCTACTTCCTGTTTGGATCGCCCGATGCGTCTTTGCTGGTGCCACTGTTGCCGACGGTGATGCACGTGCGCGGAGTCGAACGGCTCTCGCTGCTCGTGCGCCTGGTCGGTGAGGAGGCCGGAGACGATCGTCCGGGACGCGATCTGTTGCTGGCACGCCTGGTCGAAGTGTTGCTGATCGAAGCGTTGCGCTCGACCTCCGGCGACGACGCGCCACCCGGATTGCTTCGCGGCCTGGCCGATGCACGACTGGCCCCGGCGATCCGGCAGATGCACGGCCACCTTGCGCGCCCGTGGACGATGGCCGAGCTTGCGAGGAAAGCGGCGCTGTCGCGTTCGGCATTCTTCGAACGCTTCAGCCGTACTGTCGGCCTGCCGCCGATGGAATACCTGTTGGCGTGGCGCATGGCCGTGGCCAAGGATCTGCTGCGCGCCGGCTCCCTCGGACTGGCGGAGGTCGCCGAGCGCGTGGGCTACAGCTCGGCCAGCACCTTCAGCACTGCGTTCAGCCGTCACGTCGGCCAGGCACCGGGGCGGTACGCCCGCGCCCAGTAGTCAGCTCTGCCTGGCCTCAACCGCCGGCCATCAACGCCTCGATCTCATCGGCGCTGCGCGCCAGCTTCCCGGTCAGCACCTGATGACCGTCCTGCGTGACCAGCACATCGTCCTCGGTGCGAATGCCGATACCGCGCCACTTCGCATCGACCGTGCTGTCATCAGGCGAGACATACAGGCCCGGCTCTATCGTGAACACCATGCCTGGTTCGAGCAGGCGCGACTCGCCATCGATGCGGTACTCGCCGACGTCGTGCACATCCAGACCGAGCCAGTGACCCGTCTTGTGGCGATAGAACCGCTTGTAGCTGCCGTCGGCGAGGTTCTTCTCGAGCCGACCCTTGAGCAGGCCGAGCTTGAGCAGTCCTTCGGTCAGCGTCTCCACAGCCGCCACATGACCCGCCTCGTACGGGATGCCGGCGCGCGCCTGTGCCAGCGACGCTGCCTGCGCAGCGCCGACCAGATCATGGAGTGCGCGCTGCTCCTTGCTGAAGCGACCACCGACCGGGAAGGTGCGGGTGATGTCGGCGGCGTAGCCACGGTATTCGGCGCCGGCATCGACCAGCACCAGGTCACCGTCGCGAGCTTGTGCGTTGTTGGCGCGGTAGTGCAGGACACAGGCATTGCTGCCGGCACCGACGATGCTGCTGTACGCCGGCTCGGCATCATGCTGGCGGAACACACGCTCGAGTTCGGCCTGCAACTGGTACTCGTGCACGCCCGGGCGCGCAGCGCGCATCGCCGCCTCGTGCGCGAGCACGCTGATGTCGGCGGCGCGCTGCATCATTCGAATCTCGTCGCGGTCCTTGAACAGACGCAACTCATCGAGCAGATGACCCAGTTCGAGGAACTCGTGCGGCGGCTGCGCACCCTGGCGCACCATCGCGCGCACGCGGTTGAGCCAGCCGATCAGCTTGAGATCGAATTCCTGGTCGCGACCGAAGTGGTAATAGACACGCGAACGGCCTTCGAGCAGGCCAGGCAGGATGTCGTCGAGGTCGGTGATCGGATAGGCATCGTCCAGGCCGAACGCTTCGACCGCACCCTCCGGGCCGAAGCGCGGACCATCCCAGCTTTCGCGCTCGGCATCGCGTTCGCGGCAGAACAGCAGCACCTCGCCGTGCTTGCGACCGGGCACCAGCACCAGCACCGCCTCCGGCTCCGGGAAGCCGGTGAGGTAGAGCAGGTCGGAGTCCTGGCGATAGGGGTAATGCGTGTCGCGACTGCGGATGCGTTCGAGCGCGGCCGGCAGCACCAGGATCGCGTCGTCGCCGGCCATGCGCATGAGTTGCTTGCGGCGGCGGGCGTAGGCCTTGGCGGGAATCGTGATGGACTTGGACATGGATAACCGTTGAGTGGGCGCCCTCCCCGCTACGGGAGAACGCGCCCCGGACACATGGACGGGCAGATCAGACAGCTCGATCCTGACAGCTCGATCAGTTCAGGCGTTGCCGATGCTGCGTGGCCAGCACGCAGTCGCCGTGCAACAGCAGCACCGCGACGCGGACGAACTCTTCGATCTCCACCAGCGCGATCTCGTCTTCCTCGTCGCCGTCGCTCTGCGGTTGCGCGGCAGCGAGCTTGCCCAGGTCGGCCAGTGCTTCCTGGCCCTCGTCGGACAGCTTGATCTTGCCGCCGCCGGCCAGGCCGAAGCCGCCGAGGAATCCGCGGCACCAGTCGAACAGCGCGCCGCTGCGCTCGGCCAGCGAGGTGTCGGATGCAGGCAGCAACAGGGCGAAGTCGAAGCTGCGGTCGGCCAGCTGGGCCGCGCTGGCTTCGCGCAATTCGTCCAGGGCGCCGCCTTCGGCAGGCGTCGGCAGCGCATCGTCGGCCAGCACCTTGGCCGGCCATTCGCGCACCGCCGTACCGCCGCCGGCGAGCCAGCCGCACAGGCCGCCATGGAGCTCAAAGGGAGAAGCAGCAAGGGCCAGCTGGCGGCTCTCGGCCTCGATGGCGGTCAAATCGGGCAGTTCAATTTCGGGCACGGGACAAGGCTCGGGGGAGTCACGGCAGTGTAGCAACGCAGGCGCGTCTTGTTGCCGGGCTGAACGCTTGCCTACACTGCGCGCTGCAATACTCAAACCCCGGGTGTCCGTGCGTCCGCCCTCCCTAGCCTGCTTCCCCGTCCGGATCGTCTGGCTCGTCCGGCTTGCCGGACCGGTACTGGCGTTGGCATTGGCGACCGCGCCGGCAGCGGCGGCGACGCGCGATTTCTACTTCTCGCGCCTGGGCAGCGAGCGCGGCCTCACCCAGAACACCGTCACGGCCATGGTCCAGGACCCGCAGGGCTTCGTCTGGGTTGCCACCCAGGGCGGCCTGCACCGTTACGACGGCCAGCGCTACCTGCCCTTCCGGCACAACCCGCGCGACCCCCAGAGCCTGCCAGACAGCAACATCACCGCGCTCGCGCTCGAGGGCGGACGGGCATTGTGGGTGGGCACCTCTTCGGAATACCTGAGCCGCCTCGATCTGGGCAACGGCAAGATCCGCCGTTACGCGGCGTCGGCGCCCAGCCACCCCCATCGCCAGGTGGTGGCGGTCCTGCCCTACCGCGGGCTGCTTTGGGTCGGCACCACGGCCGGACTGGAACGGCTGAATCCGGACAGCGGCACGCGCCAGACCGTGCTGTCGTTGCAGTCGCAGCCTGCCGGAGCCACGAGCCGGCAGACGCTGCTGGCGACCCGCGACGGCATGGCCTGGTATGGCGGTCCGCTCGGACTGCATCGCATCGATCCGGCCGGCACTGTGCAACGCGTCGGCCCGCAGGAGCCGGTGCTGTCGCTGCAACAGGACCAGGCAGGCCAGCTGTGGGTGGGCCGCAGCGATGGCCTGTTCCGGCTGCACAGTAACGGCCGCGACCTTGTGAAGGCGTGGCCGCTGCAAGCGCCGGCGGATCCGGCTGCGACGTCGGTCCGGGCGATCGCGCAGACGCCCGACCACCGGCTGTGGCTGTCGGTCTACGGCTATGGGTTGCGCCGCTTCGATCCCGCCACCGGCAACGCCGAAGAAGTGCACGAGGAGCCTCGCATCGAGGCCAGCCTTCCCGACGATGCCGTCAATGCATTGCTGGTCGACCGTGGCGGCATGCTCTGGGTGGGCGGCCAGTTCCGCGGCGTCGCCGTCGCCGATCCGCGCGGCACGCGCTTCCGCTACGTCTTCAATCTCGAGCATTCGCGCCCGCGCAGCCCGGCTGCCGCCGACAGCATTCGCACCATCGCGCAGTCCGAGGACGGCGCGCTCTGGCTCGGCACCGACAACACCCGCCTGCTGCGATACGAGCTGGCGGAAGACCGCTTCGACGATCTCACCCCGCTGCTCGGTGACCAGGCGACGCCACCGCGCGTGACCGCATTCGCACCAGCCACCGCAGGCGAACTGTGGGTAGCCACCGACGTCGGCCTCTATCTGCTCGACCCGCAGCGGCGCGAGGCCCGCCACCTGGCGGTGACGGGCATGGAGCGCCAGCCGATGCGTTCGCTGGCGGTCGCGCGCGATCACTCGCTTTGGATCGGCAGCCATGGCAATGGCGCGTTCCACTACGTTCCCGAGAGCGGCAAGGTCACCCACTACCGGTATCGCGAGAACGATCCCGACGGCCTGAGCTTCCCGGTCGTGCACGCGATCGTGGAAGACCGCCACGGCCATGTCTGGATCGGCACCGGCGATGGCCTGGACGTGCTCGATCCCGCCACCGGCAAGGTGCGTCACTTCCGACACGACAGCAATAACCCGGCAAGCCTGCCGGGCAATCGCGTGCGCGCCCTGCACGTGGCGCGCGACGGCACGCTCTGGGTCGGCACGCATGCCGGCCTGAGCCGCGTGGTCGAAGCGGCCGACGGCGGCGTCAGTTTTGCCCACCCGCTCACCGGCACGCTCAACAGCGACATGGTGCCGGTCGTGTTCGCGATCGCCGAAGGTCCGGCCGGCCGGCTGTGGCTGAGCACGCAGGCCGGCATCATCAGCTTCGACATGGGCAGCGAGCGCACCCGCAGCTACGGCCTCGCCGATGGCCTGCAGGACCTGGAGTTCCATGGCGGTTCGATGGCGCAACTGGGCGACGGCCGCATCGTCTTCGGCGGCGTGCGCGGCCTGAACCTGTTCGATCCCACGCGCATCGTCGACTCCGATTACAGCGCACCGATCAAGCTGCTCGGCGCCTGGGTCGGCAGCGAAGCGACCGCCGAACCGCGCGCGCTCTGGCAGCAGACCCGGCTCGACCTGCCCGATGCCGCCGGCCTGCTGCGCCTGCGCATCGGCTCGCTCGACTTCGCCCCGGCGGCCGGCATCCGCTACCGCTACCGCATGGACGGCTTCGACAAGGACTGGGTCGACAACGGCAGCGGGCAGGACGTCACCTACACGCGACTGCCGGCGGGCAACTACACCTTCCTCGCCCAGGCCACCAACCGCGACGGCGTCTGGAACGAGCAGACGCTGGAGATCCCGGTGCGCATCGCACCGCCGCTGTGGCGTCATCCGCTGGTGACCGCTGGTGCGGTGCTGGCGGCGCTGGCCCTGGCGCTGGTGCTGGCATGGCGCCGCCATCGCGATCGCCGTCGCGAGCGTGGCTACTTCGCCCAGATCCGCGAGCGCGACGAACGCCTGAAACTGGCGCTGTGGGCATCGGGCGAGCAGTTCTGGGACTACGACCTCGACAGCCGCGTGCTGCGCCGCACGCGCGCCGACGACCAGGCCGGGCTCACTCCGGACCTGGGCGTGCAGACGCTGGTCGATTCGAATCTGCAGATCCATCCCGAAGACCAGCCGCAGGCGGTCGAACAGCTCAAGCGCCACCTGCGCGGCGACGCTGCGCTGTTCCTGTCCGAACACCGCGTGCGCGAAGACAACAAGTGGGTGTGGATGCGTGCACGCGGCCGGGTGGTCGAACGCTCGCCCAACGGTCGCGCCCTGCGCGTGGCCGGCACCGCCCGCGACATCACCGCCAACCGCAGCGCCGAGCGCGATCGCCTGATCGCCGGCCAGGTGCTCAACAGCATGATCGAGGCGGTCGCGGTGTTCGACCGCGAGTTCCAGTTCGTCTCGGTCAATCCCGCCTTCACCCGCATGACCGGGTACGCCGATTCGGAAGTGATCGGGCGTCCGACCCGCCTGCTCGACAGCGACCAGCACGATCCGGCGTTCTACCAGCACGTGCGCAGCGAGCTGCGTCGCAACGGACGCTGGTCCGGCGAGATCTGGCAGCAGCGCAAGAATGGCGATGAATTCCTGTGCTGGTTCCAGGGCAGCGAAGTGCTCGACTCCAGCGGCCAGCACGGCCATTACGTCGCCGTGCTCGGCGACATCACCGACCAGAAGCGCGCCGAGCAGGAACTGCGCTACCTGGCCAACTACGACACGCTGACCAGCCTGCCCAACCGCGCGCTGCTGTCGGAGCGCCTGTCGCGGGCGATCGTGCGCGCACGCCGCCACGGCAGCCGCATCGCGATGCTGTTCCTCGACCTGGACCGCTTCAAGGACATCAACGACTCGCTCGGCCACGCCGCCGGCGACCGCATCCTGCGCGCCGCGGCGATCCGCCTGCAGCAGGCGGTCGGACCGCAGCACACCGTGGCCCGCCTCGGTGGCGACGAGTTCACCGTGTTGCTGGAGAACCTTGAACACGTCGAGCAGGCCGAGCAGGTCGCGCGCGACGTGCTGGTCGCCTTCGAAACGCCGCTCGACATCGACCAGCGCCACGACGTGGTGATCTCGCCGTCCATCGGCATCAGCCTGTACCCCGACCACGCGCTTGTTCCGACCGATCTGCTCAAGCACGCCGACACGGCGATGTACCAGGCCAAGGCCGCCGGCCGTCGCACGTTCATGCGCTACACCGAGGCGATGGACGTGGAGATCCGCGGTCGCGCGACGATCTCTGCAGCGCTGCGCGGCGTGCTCGACCGCAACGAACTGCGCCTGGTGTTCCAGCCCAAGCTGTCGCTGGACCAGTCGCGCATCACCGGCGTGGAAGCACTGCTGCGCTGGCGCAGCTTCGAACTGGGCGACATCTCGCCGGCGCAGTTCATCCCGCTCGCCGAAGAGAGCGGCCTGATCCTCGACATCGGCGAATGGGCGCTGCGCGAAGCCTGCGGCGTGCTCAAGCGCTGGCGCCACAACGGCCTGGACCAGCTGACGATGGCGGTCAATGTGTCGTCGCTGCAGTTGCTGCGCGGCAACCTGCCCAAGCAGGTCGCACGCGCACTGGTCGAAAGTGGCGTGCCGCCGGAGATGCTGCAGCTGGAGCTGACTGAAAGCGTGATCATGGCCAACGCCGGCCAGACTTCGGCCACGCTCGATGCATTGCGCTCGCTCGGCGTCGGCCTGGCCATCGACGACTTCGGCACCGGCTACTCGTCGCTGGCCTACCTCAAGCGCCTGCCGATCAACACGCTCAAGATCGACAAGGAATTCATCGGCGACCTCACCCGCGACGCCGACGACGAGGCGATCACCACGACGGTCATCGCCATGGCGCATTCGCTGGGGCTGACGGTTATAGCGGAGGGCGTGGAGACCGAAGCGCAGATGCAGTTCCTGCGCGGTCGCGGCTGCGACGAGATCCAGGGCTACTGGCTGGCGCGACCGCTGGAAGCGGCTGACTGCCTGGCCTTCATCCGTGCCTGGACGCCGCAATCGATGCCGGGCGGGAGCGTAGCCACTGATGCGGACCCGGCTGGAAGCGGCGCGGCTGGAACCGGCCCCACGGGGAACGGCTCGGTCGGCAAGGTCGGTTCGCCCGGTTGATCAGGGCGGATTGAACGGGGCGGATTGAACAGGGCGGAACCGACCATCCCACTCCGGCCTGAACCGGGGTCCTTGACCGGTCCCCCGGCCCTGCTATCGTGCGCGGCATGGATCAAGCCGAACTTCTTGCCCAACTCAAGTCGCTCTCCGACCGGGTCGAGCAGCTTGCCGAGCGCTCGCGCCGGCTGGGCGAGGAGAACCGCAGCCTTCGCCAACAGCAGGAACAGCTGATGGGCGAACGCTCGGCGCTGCTTGCCAAGAACGAACAGGCACGCGCCCGTGTCGAGGCGATGATCGCGCGATTGAAGTCCCTGGAGCAGCATACGTGAGCAGTGCCAGCGAACCGGTCAGCATCCGCCTGCTCGATCGCGAGTACACCGTCGGCTGCGAACCCGACGAGCGCGACAGCCTGCTGTCGGCGGCCAAGCTGCTCGATGCCAAGATGCGCGAGATACGCGGCAACAACCGCATGGCCGCGCTCGACCGCGTCGCCGTGCTGGCCGCACTCAATCTCGCCCACGACCTGCAGCAGTTGCGCAACGAACAGTCGAGCCGTGACCGCGAATTTTCGCGCACGTTGACCGACCTGCATCGCCGCCTCGACGATCTGTTCGACCTGCCTGCGCGCTGAGTCGCGAGGCTCTCCGTAGCGCTTCGTATCCGCGTTGCGTGAATCGTGCACACGCGTGCACTGAACCGTTCCATCGCGATGCCGACGAGCGGGCATGCACTTAACAAGCTGCGCGCTATACTTCGCAACGTCCTCTGCTGTGCGCGACAGCGTGCGCAAACATTCGCCTTGTCCCTTATTGACGACACCGGGGGCGCGACGGAGGCCCGGAGTGCAGGTCCGCCTCGTAGCGGGAAGCCCGAAGGCATCCAAGCGTTCCCACTTGAACCCCGGGTTCAAGGTCGTTTCGCAAGCATCGCCATCGGCGGAGGACTACTCATTCAGGGGCGACGATCACCGCGATCGCCGCCTCGATCGTTGCACCAACGATCAAACCCAGGACCGGGCGCGACTTCGCGCCCGATCTTTTTTACCCTGTCCCCACCCGGCGGCTTTCCTGCCCGCCGCAGCAAAGGATCGAGCGCCGCATGACGGCTGACCGCGCGGCGCTGCGCCGCGAACTCCGCGACCGCCGCCGCGCCCTTGGCGCAGGCGACCGTATTGCCGCCGCCGAACGCCTGGCCGCGCACCTGCTGGCATTGCCGTTCGCGCCGGCCACCGGCTACGTCTCCGGCTATTGGGCCACCGATGGCGAGATCGCTCTGCACGTCTGGCAGCTACGGTTGCCGCGCGAATGCGTGTACTGCCTGCCGGTGCTGAACGAGGACGGCCGCCTGCGCTTCGCGCCGTGGCGCTCCGGCGACCCGCTGGTCAGCAACCGCCATGGCATCCCCGAGCCCGACGTGGCACCCAGCTCCCTGCTCGATCCGGAGCAGATGAGCCTGGTGGTGACGCCGCTGGTGGGCTTTGACCTGCGCGGCCACCGGCTGGGCATGGGGGGCGGCTGGTACGATCGCAGCTTCGCATTCCGCCACCAGCGCCCGGCCCCGCCGTGGCTGGTCGGCGCGGCGTTCGACACGCAACGGGTCGAAACGCTCGACCGCGCCGACTGGGACGTCGCCCTGGACGCGGTCTGCACCGAATCGACGACCATCGATTGCAGCAGCAGGGCCACCGCATGACCGCACGCCGCCGTTACTGGCTGATGAAGTCCGAACCGGATGCGTTCTCGATCGACGACCTTCAGCGGGTCGGCACCGAGCCGTGGAATGGCGTCCGCAACTACCAGGCGCGCAACTTCATGCGCGACGGCATGCAGATCGGCGACGGCGTGCTGTTCTACCACTCCAATACCGAGATTCCCGGAATCGTCGGCACCGCCACGGTGGCCAGCAAGGCCTACCCGGACGAAACCCAGTTCGAACCGAAATCCGACTACTTCGATCCCAAGAGCACGCGCGAGGAACCGCGCTGGTTCCTGGTCGATGTCGCCTTCGATCGCAAGCTCAAGCGCACGATTTCGCTGGACGAGATCAAGCAGCACGCCGACAAGCTCGGCGAGGACTTCGCGCTGATCCGCAAGGGCAACCGGCTGTCGGTGTTCCCGGTGCAGGCGGCGCAGTGGAAGTACCTGCTGTCGCTCGAGTAACCGCCCTGCCTCCCTCCGAGCGCAGCGAGAAAGAATCCAGACCAACGAGTTGAAACCATGAGCGAAGCCAAGCGCCTGGCCGGCGAAAAAGCCATCGAGTACGTCGAGCACGGCATGATCGTCGGCGTCGGCACCGGTTCCACGGTCGCCTTCTTCATCGATGCCCTGGCCCGCATCCAGGACCGCATCAAGGGCGCGGTGTCGAGCTCGGAACAGAGCACGCAGCGCCTGCGTGCGCACGGCATCGAAGTGCTCGACCTCAATGCCACCGGCCCGCTGTCGCTGTATGTCGACGGCGCCGACGAGTGCGATCCGCACAAGCGCCTGATCAAGGGCGGTGGAGCGGCGTTGACCCGCGAGAAGATCATCGCCGAGGCCAGCCAGAAATTTGTCTGCATCGTCGACCCGAGCAAGCGCGTCGACGTGCTGGGCAAGTTTCCGCTGCCGGTCGAGGTGATCCCGATGGCGCGCAGCCTGGTGGCGCGGGAGATCCTGGCGATGACGCGCGGCCAGCCGGTGTGGCGCCAGGACGCCGCCGGCAATGGCGTTGTCACCGACAACGGCAACATCATCCTCGACATCCACGGCCTGGCGATCGTCGATCCGGTCGCGATGGAGCAGGCGATCAACCAGATTCCGGGCGTGGTCAGCGTGGGCCTGTTCGCCCGCCGTCCCGCCGACGTGGTGATCATCGGCGGCGAGCCACCGACGCTGCTGTAATCAGTGCAGCCCCGGCAGGCATCCCGCCCCGGGGTTCTTCCTTGGTTTGCCCCCGGCAAACCCACATCCGCCAGATAATCCGCTGCCGGCATTAACTTGCCGGCATTAACTTGCGGGCATTGACTTTCCTGCGCGCAAAAAGAAACCCCCAGCCTGTTGGCTGGGGGTTTCGGGGTAAAGCCCCTGGCGATGACCTACTCTTGCATGGCTTAAGCCACACTACCATCGGCGCATGTGCGTTTCACTTCCGAGTTCGGAATGGGATCGGGTGGGACCACACAGCTATTATCACCAGGGAGAGGGTGGAGGGTCGCGGATCTCGATGTACTGAGTCGCGCACACGCTCTCGTTGGTTTGCTTTCACGGGATGAACTCCGTGTCGGCGAATGGGTTGGGAATTGTAGCAAGTTTTTGGCGAATGGTGTCCGACGCGTCGGAAGCCAAAGCAACTTGAGGTTATATGGTCAAGCCACACGGATCATTAGTACAGGTTAGCTCAATGCATTGCTGCACTTACACACCCTGCCTATCAACCACCTGGTCTTGATGGTTCCTTTAGGGGACTTAAAGTCCCGGGAGATCTCATCTTGAGGCGCGCTTCCCGCTTAGATGCTTTCAGCGGTTATCGCTTCCGAACATAGCTACCCGGCAGTGCCACTGGCGTGACAACCGGAACACCAGAGGTTCGTCCACTCCGGTCCTCTCGTACTAGGAGCAGCCCCTCTCAAATCTCCAACGCCCACGACAGATAGGGACCGAACTGTCTCACGACGTTCTGAACCCAGCTCGCGTACCACTTTAAATGGCGAACAGCCATACCCTTGGGACCGACTACAGCCCCAGGATGTGATGAGCCGACATCGAGGTGCCAAACACCGCCGTCGATATGAACTCTTGGGCGGTATCAGCCTGTTATCCCCGGAGTACCTTTTATCCGTTGAGCGATGGCCCTTCCATACAGAACCACCGGATCACTAAGACCTACTTTCGTACCTGCTTGATCCGTCGATCTTGCAGTCAAGCACGCTTATGCCTTTGCACACAGTGCGCGATGTCCGACCGCGCTGAGCGTACCTTCGTGCTCCTCCGTTACACTTTGGGAGGAGACCGCCCCAGTCAAACTACCCACCATACACGGTCCCCGATCCGGATTACGGACCTAGGTTAGAACGTCAAGCACTTCAGGGTGGTATTTCAAGGATGGCTCCGCCGAAGCTAGCGCCTCGGTTTCATAGCCTCCCACCTATCCTACACAGAAGAACTCAACGTTCAGTGTAAAGCTATAGTAAAGGTTCACGGGGTCTTTCCGTCTTGCCGCGGGAACGCTGCATCTTCACAGCGATTTCAATTTCACTGAGTCTCGGGTGGAGACAGCGCCGCTGTCGTTACGCCATTCGTGCAGGTCGGAACTTACCCGACAAGGAATTTCGCTACCTTAGGACCGTTATAGTTACGGCCGCCGTTTACCGGGGCTTCGATCAAGAGCTTCGCCTTGCGGCTGACCCCATCAATTAAC